>DUPL01000014.1 GCA_012838385.1 Clostridiaceae bacterium | reverse complement strand
TAACAACAATTTTCAAATTCATCACTCCTGTAATTTTTTATATATAATCTCATACAATAGCCTTTTTATCAAATATTTAATTTTACTCATTTACAATTCTGGATAATATGATATACTATTTAAGCTGGTTTAATAAATTAGCGAATTAACATACTAAAGTTGAAGGGTTGTTATAATCATGAAGAAAACATTGCTTATTGTAACTGTATTGATAATTGTATTGGCTTCTGCATGTACTCCAAATATTCAGAAAAACTTTGTTGTTCTTGAAGACTATTTTGCAGAAGAAGAATACGGCATTGGATTTAGAAACACAGACATTGCCTTGGGCCTTGAGGTTCAAAAGCACCTTGATGAGATGTATGAAGACGGCACACTGATCGAAATCTCAAAGAAATGGTTTGGTAAGGATACATATTTGAAAGATTCTGATTTTATTGAAGAAAGCCAGGCACCTGAAGGAGACGATTCTCTAGATAAGATATTGGATAAAGGAAAGTTGATTGTTGGTCTTGACGACTCATTTCCACCAATGGGCTTCAGAGATGACAAGAATAATATTGTGGGTTATGATATTGACCTTGCAAAAGAAGTTGCAAAGAGAATGGATGTGGAGCTTGTTTTGCAGCCTATAGACTGGGATTCTAAGGAACTTGAGCTTCAGAGCGGCAAGATTGACTGTATCTGGAATGGAATGACAATCACCGAAGAAAGAGTTGAAGCAATGTATTTTGTAAAACCATACATAGCAAACAGACAGATTGTAATTGTTGGTGAGAACTCAGATATAAAGACAAAGGCAGACTTAAATGGCAAGAAGATTGGCCTCCAAAAAGGTTCTTCTGCTTTGAATGCTGTTAAAGCTGACGATGTATATTCAAAGATTGGTGAAATCATTGAATATCAGAACAATGTTGATGCATTTAATGATTTGAAGGTAGGTAGAATTGACGCACTTGTAGTGGATGAAGTTGCAGGAAGATATATGATAGAAAAGGATAAAGATAAATAATGAATTTTTCTTACTTGGTCAGCATCTTCGGCCAGCTATCGGATGGTTTGAAGTTTACTGTTGGACTATTTTTCGTAACCATAATATTTTCAGTACCGCTGGGACTTGTATTGTCGTTTATTAGAGTCGGTAGTCATAAAATTATCCAGCGTATTTTAGGGGGATATATCTGGCTTATGCGGGGTACCCCCCTTATACTTCAGCTGTATTTCTTTTATTACGGTCTATCATTGGTAACGTCCATTCAGCTGAGCAGGTTTAATGCAGCGATAGTTGCTTTTATCCTAAACTATGCTGCATATTTTTGCGAAATATTCAGAGGTGGTCTGCTTGGTGTAAGCAAAGGCCAGTATGAGGCGGCAAAAGTTCTTGGGTTCAGTACATTACAGACAAATGTACGGATAGTTATTCCACAAATGCTGAGAATAACACTACCCTCCGTGGCAAATGAGTTTATAACTCTTGTAAAGGATACATCACTTATCACAGTACTAGCAATTGATGAAATACTTAACCTGGCAAAAAAAATAGTCAACACGGATGTAAACATATCAGCTTATGCGGTTGTTGCAGTTTATTACTTGATTGCCACGTTTCTGTTAACAAAACTTTTTGAATACCTTGAGAAAAAGTTTGCATATTAGGAAGGAGGGATACATTATGGTTGAAGGTGCAGTTATTAGTGTAAGAGGATTGAGCAAGAGTTTTGGCAAAACTAAAGTTTTGAATAATATAAATTTTGATGTTTACAAAGGGGAAACCATAGCCATAATAGGTCCTTCCGGTGTAGGGAAAAGCACTATGCTGCGATGTCTCATTAACCTTGAGAAAGCAGATGCAGGAAGTATTCTGATTGATGGCGAATATCTGGTGAGGAACGGACATTATGAAAATGAAAGGACTTGCAGGAAGATATGCTCCCAAATGGGCATGGTCTTTCAAAGTTTTCACCTGTTTCCACACCTTACAGTACTTGATAACTTAATATATGCTCCAAAGTATGTAAACCGGGAAGATGAGGCATCTGCCAAGAAAAGAGCAGACGAAATACTCAGAAAAGTAGGCCTTGCTGACAGAAAGGAATCCATGCCATCCCAGCTTTCAGGAGGACAGCAGCAGAGAATTGCTATAGCAAGAGCTTTAATGATGAATCCGGAGATTCTACTATTTGACGAACCTACCTCATCCTTGGATCCTCTTTTAAAGAACGAAGTATTGTCTGTCATGAGGCAGCTTGCAGAAGAGAAGATGACGATGCTTGTAGTGACTCACGAAATGGGCTTTGCAAAAGAAGTGGCGGACAGAGTATTGTTTGTTTCTGAAGATGGAATTATTGCAGATGATTCACCAGATAAAATATTTAACTTGCCCTCTAATCCCATAATTAAAGAATTTATATGTAGCATAAAAGCCGTGTGAAAACACGGTCTTTTTATTTCCGTAACTATTTTTCCATTGACAGAATATAATTATGGTGTATAATAATATTACATATGAACAATTGTTCATATGATAAGATGACATAGAGGTGCTGAAATGGATAATCCAACATGCAGCTGTTTTCTATTACATGAAGACATAGTAGAGAAAGCTAAAAAGGCTTTGCCTGATGAAAACAAATTGATGGATTTGGCTGATTTGTTTAAAGTATTTGGTGATAGTACGAGAATAAAGATACTTTACTTGCTGTCGGTAAATGAGATGTGCGTGTGTGACATTGCAAACCTCATAGGACTAAGCCAGTCTGCTATTTCTCACCAGCTTAGGGTTTTAAAGCAGGCAAAGCTTGTGAAATACAGAAGAGAGGGAAAAGTAGTTTTCTATTCTCTGGATGACGACCACGTAAGTTCAATAATAAAACAAGGTTTGGAACATATAAACGAATAGAGTGGAGGAAAGTTTATGAGAAAGACACTGACTCTGCAAAATCTGGGATGTGCATCCTGTGCAGATAAAATGGAAAGAAGAATAAATAAAATAGATGGAGTTATATCTGCAAGCATCAGCTTTGCGGCACAAAAGTTGTTTTTGGAAGTTGAAGAAGGGAAGTTTGAAAAAATTGTAGAAAAGGCACAACAAGTATGCAGAAAGATAGAACCTGATTGCAGGATAGTATACTAACATGGCAAAGCGTCAGAAAATTGACATTGCAGTTATAATGGCAACTGCAATAAGCCTGTTTGTTCTTTTGATTGTGCCTGTAGACAATTCTGCAAAACTTATACCGTACATAGCCGTTTACCTGTTGATAGGTTATGAAATTCTTTTTAAGGCAGGTAGAAATATACTTTCCGGTGAAATCTTTGATGAAAACTTCCTTATGAGTATTGCAACCATAGGTGCTTTTGCAATAGCGGAGTATCCTGAGGCAGTATCTGTTATGCTGTTTTACAGGGTGGGCGAATTCTTCCAGGATTATGTCTTGGATAAATCAAGAAAGTCCATATCGGATCTAGTGGATATAAAGCAGGATTACGCCAATGTGGAAGTTAATGGTGAACTTATAAAAAAAGACCCTCATAATATAAAGGTAGGAGATATAATATACGTAAAACCTGGTGAAAGGATACCTTTGGATGGTGTTGTAATTGAAGGCTCTTCATCACTGGATGCAAGTGCCCTTACAGGAGAATCCATGCCGAAGGATGTGTCAAAAGGGGACAGCGTATTGTCAGGTTGTATAAATCTTAGCGGTCTTCTTACAGTAAAGGTTGAAAAACCATATACAGATTCAACAGCATCCAAGATATTGGAACTGGTGGAATACGCTTCTGCAAAGAAAGCTAGAACTGAAAAGTTCATAACTCGCTTTGCAAGAATCTATACCCCTGTGGTGGTATTTGCAGCTGCTTTTCTTGCAGTACTCCCTCCCCTTCTGATCCAGGATGCTTCTTTTAAAGACTGGATACACAGAGCACTCATTTTTCTAGTAGTTTCCTGTCCTTGTGCCCTTGTCATATCCATTCCCCTTGGATTCTTTGGAGGCATAGGACGTGCTTCGAAAAGAGGCATACTGGTTAAAGGAGGAAACTACCTTGAAAACATGGCTATGGTTGACACGATGGTCTTTGACAAGACTGGCACGCTAACCGAGGGAACTTTTGAAGTTACACAAATTGTACCGAGGAACTCAACAAAGGAAGAGCTTCTTAGAGTTAGCGCACATGCCGAAGGTTTTTCGAATCATCCTATAGCTGAGTCGATAATAAAAGTGTATGGCAAGGAACCTGACACAAGAAAAGTAAGAAATGTCGAAGAAATTGCAGGTCACGGCATAAAAGCTTTACTTGATGGCGAGTTGATTCTTGTGGGCAATGACAAGTTGATGGAAAAGCACGGCATAAAATACGACAGAGTGGATAAGATCGGAACTGTTGTGCATGCGGCAAAAGGTTCTGTTTACCTTGGATATATTGTAATATCAGACAAAATAAAAATAGATACCAAAGGTGCAGTTGAAAGTCTGAAAAGAGAAGGGGTACATAATCTAGTCATGTTGACTGGTGACTCTGAAAGGACCGCAGTGCATGTGGCAAAGGAAGTAGGAATTAGGAAGGTATATTCTTCTCTTCTGCCTCAAGACAAAGTGAGTATTGTTGAAAAACTTCTTGCAGAGATGGGGAAAAAGAAAACCCTTGTTTTTGTAGGAGATGGTATGAATGATGCGCCTGTTTTGATGAGAGCTGATGTTGGTATCGCCATGGGAGCGCTTGGCTCTGACAGCGCTATTGAAGCTGCTGACATAGTTATTATGGACGACAAGCCGTCCAAAATTCCAGAAGCTGTTCAAATAGCAAAAAAGACAGTAAGAATTGTAAAACAGAACATAACGATTGCCCTGTTTGTAAAGATTCTTGTTCTTTTGCTAGGTGCTTTTGGTTTTGCCAATATGTGGGCTGCAGTATTTGCAGATGTTGGCGTTTCAATAATAACAATTCTGAATGCGGTAAGGATATACAAAGGATATTGATCTATTTAAGCAAATTCAATAAGAAAATCAGATCATTGGCTGTGAGGTCTGCACCCGCAGCCAATAATTTTTCCTCATCAAGAGAACTTGTAATGCCAACACATACCATTCCGCATCCCTTGGAAGCCTTTATGCCGCTTATTGAGTCTTCCACAACCAAACATTCTTCATAATTCAAGCCCATTCCTTCTGCAGCTTTCATAAAGATGTCAGGATCCGGCTTGTTTTTTGTTACATTACTACCGGTGATTATGTAATCAAAAATATCTTCAGGCAATCCCAGTGCTCTTATATTTGCCTCAACTTTTATATCAGCAGCACCAGATGCAACTGAAACTTTGTATCCTCTTTCTTTTAGTTTGCTGACTGTTTCATAAACATTTGGCATGACAGCATTTTCATGCCCTATCATTTCCGTATAAATGTCGTATGCCCTATCTTTTATTTTCTCATCATAAGGATAACCATACTTCATGGAAACATTTCCAAAGAAATGTACCTCATCCATCCCGATATATGGCAGGAAGTCGCTTGGTAATGCGTCTATCCCAAATTCCTTGAAAGCTTTAACAGACGCCTTGAACATAACAGGTTCTGAATCAATCAAAACCCCGTCCATATCGAAGATTATTCCCTTTATTACTCTATTTTGCAATTCTAATTCCCTTTCCAGTCGATACAAAGTATTTTAGATTGATATCCTCCCAATAAGAAGTTAACGGTCTGACTGTCATAATTAACAAATGTGTTTTCCAAAGGATCATAAATTTTCAATTCACATTCCTTATTTATATCCACAGTTACATTAGTCTTATCCTTATTGGTGTTTACAAAAAAAACAACCCTGTCAAACCCAATCTTGACATTGTTCTTGGATTTTACTACAACTCCTCTGTTTGAGTCAATCTCGATGTCTTTACTTGTATTGTCTTTTATAGTCCTTGCAATATCTTCAATTTTATCCACAATCATTACATTACTTTCTGTGGATAACTTTTCTATTTTCTCTTTTACCATTTCACTTGTTTCATGAAATATTATTGTTACTCCATCTTTTGCTAGATTATCAAGCCTGTCATATAGAAAATCTGGAATGCTTAGTATTCTTGGAACGACAATATGTGAATATGTGATGCCTGATTCTGTAACAGCATTTGCATCCAAACAATCAAACTCAACCTGATGGTTTAGAAGCTCATAAATTATCCCTCTCCAGCTCTCTTCCAGCTTTAATGCTCCAATACCGTATTCCCTTTGGTCAAGCTGATTGTCTGAGCCTTTCGTTGATACCCAAACACTTTCAATGGGATAGTATATGGCTGTGGAAATCTCTTCACTTCCACCATCGAACATATTGCAAAGTCTTGCTACAAAGGTGTTGAAAATACGGTTCTCTTCATCAGTAATTACATTGTCGTTGTAATATGATGTAAATGTGTCCACACCTAAAGCAAACTGGGTTGCGCAAGAGCCTATCATCATTTGCAGGTCTATAGGCTTATTCGCTGCACCTTGCATATGTCCGGAAGCTTCTGTCATAACATGTTGTTTCTTATGCCATTTTGCAGAAGAACTTATGAGTTTTGGAGTTTGTGCCCATTTCAACACCTCTTCAGGTATTGTGGTCAGCATATCTATTCCCGGTATGCCCATTTTCCCAATCAGCCTAAACACATTTCCTTCATATATTCCATGATGCAGTATGTTTTCTTCAAGAAGCAAATGTCCTGAAAAATGTACATTGTTGTTTTCACAATAGTCGCCTATTTGCTTGAAATATGCTTCATAGTACAAATCTGACAGTAAAGAATTGTAATCCAATCGAATCTTTTGGGCTTTATTATTTGTTCCTGCAAACAAATAGTGAAGATTATCATAAATGTCATATCCATATTTGGTAAAAAACTCATCTCTCACAAAAGTATCCCAATTAACAACAGGAAGTAGAGGTATGGAATCATCATATGGATCATCCACCCGGGGTGGATAAAGCCCTTTATTCAAATAACCTGCCATATAGGAAGGTTCATCGGTAAAGTAGGCTTCAATATGATTGCCGTACAAATCCCCTACTGATTTTGTATACTTTTCATATGTGTTTGAAATAAATTCTCTGACTGCATCTTTAGAAGCAACACTAATGTATCTTCTGGATGCATGCACATTGTGCTGTGCATGAGTTCCTTCGTATAGATGTTTCGTTTGGAAGTAACAGACAAGGGATGTTTCATTTGGTATATAGCAGAGAGTATGATTCTCGTCCAAATATCCGTCAAGACAGATCCTCTCCCCTATTATTGCATCCACATAGACATCTTCAGGCTTGGAAAGCAGCTCTTGATTATCCGATTCCTTTTTGCTTTCATTGATAGGAAAAGCATAAGCTGTGAGAAAATCATGATTCTTAGCCTTTTCAATGACAATCTCATCTCCTGAATTAACCTTTATGATAGTAGCACATAGTGCTTTCGCTTCATATTCATCATTTGCCTTTAATGTAAGTCCTCCTGCAGTACCGCTGGGATAGCCGAGTTCATCGTATATCCAGACTCTCATACCTATTTCCTTTGCATACCTCACAACTTGGCTGAAGGTATTCATGTATTCAGGATTTGACAAATAATCGTCAAAGGCTACGTTTGTGACGACACCTCCGTAGCCTTTGTTTTTCAAATCTGTCATTCTCTTTTTTGCATGATTAATATCCATGCAGAGATGGTGATCTATTTTTAATACTCTGTATATGTAATCAGGATTGCTTAATGAGATTGTTTTCATAATTTTTAGCCTAACAATTCAACAGCCGCTTCAGCTGCCGATGCAGCATCCGGACGATAGCAGTCAGCTCCTACTTCATTGCAGAAGTCCTGAGTAACAGGAGCTCCACCGATCATGATTTTCACCTTGTCTCTTATGCCCATTTCTTTTGCTTTTTCAACAATGGACTTAATGCTGACCATGGTTGTAGTAAGCAGAGCTGAACAAGCTATGATTTCTGCATTGTTGTCAATTGCAGCCTGAACAAACGTCTCCGCAGGAACATCGACACCCAGATCAATAACTTCAAGGCCTTTTCCTTCCATCATCATCTTGACAAGATTCTTGCCTATATCGTGCTGGTCACCGGCAACAGTGCCTATTACGACTTTTCCTTTAGCCTTTACGCCTGCTTCTGCCAAGTGTGGCTTTAAAATTTCCATTCCCATATTCATTGCTCTAGCTGCAACCAGTACCTCTGGAACGTATACCTCGTTATTCTTAAATTTAACACCAATTATATCCATACCATGAAGCAGACCTTCTTGCAATATCTTGTCTGCTGCAATGCCAGCGTCAAGAGCTTCCTGTACCAATGTCTTTACGTTTTTAGCTCTGCCCTGCTGCAAATATGTGGATATTTCTTGTAAAATGTCCAATATTAACACCCCAATCGTTTTTTAAATTCTCATTCATTATTACACACCACAATAGCTCTGTCAATAAATAAATTATACAAATGCGACATGTTTTTGTATTATATAAATATTTTTGATGCATATGTTAAGTTGACATAATTCCCATATTTTCTATACTTATATCTTGGAGGTGAAAAAGTTGATAGAGATTGTTGGAAAATACAACGTGGCAAAAGTGTTTACAGACAATATGGAGCATGAAGCTTACAATCAAATAAAAGAGTTGTGCGACATGAAGTTTGCAAAAGATTCAAAGATTCGCATAATGCCGGACGTACATACGGGTATTGGGTGTACAATAGGCACCACCATGACAATTAAGGACAAGGTTGTGCCCAATTTGGTGGGTGTGGATATCGGTTGCGGCATGGAAACAGTGAGAATAAGGGAAAAGAAGCTGAATCTTCAAAAGCTGGATAACTTGATTTATGCTAGAATCCCATCAGGAAGGAATGTAAGAAGAAATTCCCACAAGTTAGCTGATGATATTGATTTAAAGAAACTAAAGTGTTTCAAACATATAAATCACGGAAGGGCTTTGATGTCAATTGGTACATTGGGCGGTGGCAACCACTTTATTGAAGCCAGCACTGATGATGAAGGAAACTTGTACATTGTTGTGCATTCAGGAAGCAGACATTTGGGAAATGAAGTTGCCCGCTACTACCAAAATGAAGGAGTAAGAACTTTAAATGATTCTGGTGTTCCCAAGCATTTGGCATATTTGGAAGGAAAGTTGTTTGATAACTACATTCATGATATGAATATAATTCAGCAGTATGCTGTTCTGAATAGGAAAGCCATGATGGAAGAGATATTAAACGGTATGAACCTTACTGCGGAAGAAAGGTTTACCACAACCCACAATTATATCGATACGGAGAAAATGATTTTAAGAAAAGGAAGTGTATCGGCAGAAAAAGGAGAAAAACTATTGATTCCCATCAACATGAGGGATGGAAGTTTAATATGCATAGGAAAGGGCAATGCAGACTGGAACTATTCAGCACCCCATGGCGCAGGTAGAATCATGAGCAGACGACAGGCAAAACAGGTATTTTCATTGAATGAATTTAAAAGGGAAATGGAAGGAATATTCACAACCTCAATAAACAAGGACACCCTCGACGAGTGTCCCATGGCTTATAAAGATATGGATGAAATAATCAAACATGTAGGTGATACGGTAGAGATTGTGAAAAACATAAGACCAATTTACAACTTCAAGGCTGCCGAATAGCCTACCTTACCTTGTATATTGCTACCTCCCCTTGAGCAAAAACTTTCTCATAGTTCTGCTCAAGATGATCCAGGATAATTCCTTTATAGTTGCTTTTTTCATAGGAACTTACATAAACGTAATCAATACCGTACACGTCCTTGTACTGTTCAAAGGTGTTTACGTTTGTAAAAAAGCCGTTAAGCATACTTTCTCTTTCCTGATATCCAACACCGTGGAAGTACAAAAATGTACCTGCACCACAGAAAATGTTTCTACCGGTTAACGAAGCTATGGCATTATTGTGATTGTTGTGCGACAGAAATGTCGCATCTTTTTCTGTGTTTTCAATTATATACTCTGCTGCGTCTACATGGTCTTTTCCATAAAGCTGATATGAATACGGTCTGAACCCGGATATTATCTCTCTTGCCATTGTAAGTACTGCGGCGTTTATGCACAAGAAAATCATAAACCCTGCAATTACCTGTCTTCCCTTGATGCCCTTCATCTTGTTGTATGCATTAACCATGAACTCAGCTACAAGTATTGCAGTAAAGGCATACCATATAAGGAAAAGCTTGTTGTTATCATAGGGATTTGGCTGGAAGACGAAGAATTCCCCTATTATAAATATCACTAATGCACCGGAATACATCAGTTTATTCTTTCTTGATGTGTTAAGAAAGGCCAAAGGAAGCAGTATAAAGCAAACTCCTACATTCTTCACCCAGAACCAGAGCCAGTTGTCTGTTTCGTTTACCCAGTTGAACATAAATCTGACAAACGACTCGTTACCCAGTGCGGCATCAAAGGTCCAAATCAGCAGTTGAGGCAGTGATATTAAAAGCGCAGGTACGCCAAACATGAGCCATGATTTGATGATTTCCTTTGAAAACCTTTCCTTGATAACAGTTACAATTATCCATCCAATGGCAACAAGACCGCAGGCAAAGTATGAATGGGTGTGTATCATTGGAATAAGGCCTGCGAATATGCCTGCAGGGATGAAGTATTCTTTTTTGTCTTCAAACACTGCGTTGTAAAGAAGATACAATACAAAAAAGAGTACCATCCAGCCAAAGAGGGTTGCCCTTTGTGGAAGCATCATGTCGACTATTGTGTTTGTCCACCTAATATTAGTATATGAAGTGCCTTTGTTTACAAGATTGGTGGGAGTTTCATAAAAGTTTGTAAATATCCTTGTTAGGTTTTTGTTGTTGTTTCCTAAATTATCAAGGAAGTATATAAGTCCGAAACCTCCATTCAAGAAGAAAAGCATAAAAGCTACTATGGTTTTTCTTGTTTTTCTCAGTATGCTGGCGGCTGTAAACCAGAAACCGGCAAACACGCTGAAAAAAGCAACCAGCATGGGCAAAATGTATGCTGTTCTCAGACTTGAACCAAAGAGGTACAAAGATGATGAAACAGAGTCGCATAGAAACGGATAGTTCAGTTTCATTCCTGGAAGAATGCTGTATTCAGGAGGAAATTTACCCTGTGTTGCAATGCTGGTTATGAATCCAAGATGCATGTTCATGTCGCCGTAGGTGCACTGGCCTGTCCATATGGCGCCTTCAAACTCGTAGATGGTATGATTTAGAAGACATATGAGTGAATAAACCATTAATCCGGATATTATAATAAGAAAGGATTTTTCACTCTTTTCCAATGGAACAAACCATCTTGACTTGAAGAATGAAATATATGATTTTATGTGAAAATCTTCGCTTCTTTTGGATTTAAAGAAAAAGAGCAGTGCATAAATTGCAATGCTTGATAAAAGACCAAGAACATGCGAGACAATGGTAAAACCAAATATGAAAGAAAAAGGCACATTGGACCACATAAGAAGGACGGTTCCAACTACCAATCCCGCCCAAAACTTAAGCAGAGGCCTTTTCTTGTCAAACATTATATCTGCCAACAAAATACCCAAGAAAAGATAAATAATATAAACTAATACTCCCAGCACAAAGTCCTCCCAATATTCAATAATTTATTTATAAACAATTTGTATCTATATTATCACTTTTCAAGATTCATTTCAATTGATATAATCAAGATAACAAAATTTTAGGAGGATGGAACGGTGTACGAAAAGTGTGATTTCTCAGTTATAGAAAATCCGAGAATTTTGAATGTCAACAAATGCCCATCAAGGGCACACTATATCCCACACAATTGCAGGTGTGAAGCATATGGCTGTGAAAGCGAACTCAGCGACAGCTACATGCTTCTCAACGGAAAATGGAGATTTAAATATTTTGAAAGACTTGTCGACGCTGTACATTCATTGAATGATGGTATCGACGACTTTGATACTATAAGAGTGCCTTCAAATTGGCAGATGCATGGATATGACAAGCCCCATTATACAAACGCTGCCTACCCTATTCCTCTGGATCCACCTTATGTTCCCAATGAGAATCCTGCTGCTATTTATGAAAGGGAGTTCAAGCTTCCTGAAGGATTTAAGGGGACAGATATTTATCTGAATTTTGAGGGTGTAGATACCTACTTTTTTGTTTGGATAAACAAACAGTTTGTTGGAGCTTCCCAAGGTGCTCATCTTAATTCTGAGTTTAGAATAACGGAAAAGGTTAAAGAAGGGAAAAACACAATAACCGTGCTTGTAGTCAAATGGGCCTGGTCCACTTATCTAGAAGATCAGGATTTCTTCAGGCTGTCAGGTATTTTTAGAGATGTGTATCTTTTATCGAGACCACTTGTCCACATTCATGATGTGGAAGTAAGGACCAGGAATGACGGTACAATAGACATAAAATACAATGTATTTAAAGAGGGCAAGTTTAGTGATGAGAATGTTGAAGTAACATTTGAGCTTTTTGATGACAAGGCTCAGGTTATAGCGTTTGGTAATGGCAGTAATGGTGAAGGACAGCTAAAAATAGACTCCCCTGTTCTCTGGAATGCTGAAAACCCATATTTATATACCTTGCTGATTTCATGTAATGGAGAAATCATACCAATAAAGCTTGGTTTTAGAGAAGTTTCGATTTCTCAAAGAGGAGAGCTTTTGATAAATGGTACTCCCATCAAGATAAAAGGCGTTAACAGGCATGACACTCATCCTGTTCTGGGACACTATACACCATACAATGAAATGAAGAAAGAACTTGTTATAATGAAGCAGCACAATATAAATGCCATAAGAACAAGCCATTATCCAAACACCCCCGCCTTTTATAGTCTGTGTAACGAACTTGGCTTCTACGTTATAGACGAGGCGGATTTGGAGACCCATGGTACTGCTTTTGGTGGCAATCTAGATGGCGTTGACATGTCATTGATGCTGACAAACAACCCGGACTGGGATGCAGCCTTTGTAGACAGAATGGAAAGAATGGTTGAAAGGGACAAGAATTTCCCCTGCATCATAATGTGGTCTTTGGGCAATGAAGCCTTTTTTGGTGAAAACCACATCAAGATGAGTCAGTGGACAAAAGCAAGGGACAATACAAGACCTGTACATTATGAAAGAGGAGATACGCACTCTTGCCTTGATATATACAGTAGAATGTATTCAAGTGTTGATTTTGTTTTGGATAGAGGCGAAGAAGGCTTGTCTGCTGAAAGAGAAAACGCTCCATTGGATGATGTTAGAAGGAAGCCCTTCTTCTTATGCGAGTACAGCCATGCCATGGGCAATGGACCGGGAGACCTCAAGGATTACTGGGAACTCTTTTATAAATACCCAAGACTTATTGGTGGCTGTGTATGGGAGTGGGCGGATCATGCAGTATATAAAAAGGAGAATGGACAGGATGTATATTTGTATGGAGGACAGAGCGGAGAGTATCCACATGATGGAAACTTCTGCGTTGACGGACTGGTTTTCCCAGACAGAACACCAAGCCCCGGACTTCTGGAACTGAAAAATGTTATAGGTCCTGTTACGGTAGAGGCGGTTGACCTTGGAAAGGGAGTTATAAAGGTTACAAACAGGTATGACTTTACGGATTTGTCCGTATTGGAAGGAAGGTACAAAATTGTTGCACAAACTTCAACTTTTCAAAGCGGTACATTTACTGTTTCTTGCAAACCGCATGAAACAGTAGAGGTAAATCTTGATTACAAGTTGCCTTCCATATCTTTTGAAGAATATTTCCTTGATATTTCCTTTGTTATAAAAAATGATACATCCTGGTGCAAGGCTGGTCACGAGGTGTGTTTTACGCAGTTTAAGTTACCTGTTAAACAACTGGAGCCTGAAATGATATGGGCAAGCAGTATGCCAAAAGTTGAGTTTAGGGAAACTGGCAAAGGTCTTGTAGAAATTGAAGGACACAACTTCGTTTACAGATTTGATGTGGAAAAAGGGCAGTTCGACAGCCTGGAGTTGGATGGTGTTGAACTTCTGTCCTGCCCTACTGCTTTCAATATATGGAGGGCTCCTACCGATAATGATAGACATGTAAGGAATGCATGGCAGTGGGAGGAGATGCACAATGCAAAGGAAAAACTGTATGATTTGAAAATTTCATCCATTAATCCTACTTTTATCAGCATAACAGCATCATATTCACTGGCAGGTCCGTCAAGACTGCCTGTAGTCAAATATTCCGTTATGTGGACGGTTTATGGAAGTGGTGAGATTGGAGTCTCTGTTGCTGCAGAGGTGAGGAAGAATATAAAATCGTTGCCGAGGTTTGGCATGATGCTTGTAATGCCCAAGGGTTTTGAGAAGGTAACGTACTTTGGTAGAGGTCCTGTCTCTTCCTATGCAGATATGAAGAATGCCTCCAAACTGGGATTGTTTAACTCGACTGTAACTGATGAGTATACAAAATACATCTTCCCGCAGGAAACAGGTAACCATATCGATTGCAGATTTGCGGCAGTTTATGATTTGGAAGGAAGAGGGCTGCTATTCAAGGGAATGCCCAAGTTTAATTTCAGCAGTCTTCACTACACTCCGAAGATGTTGGATAATACTCCCCATGACAAGGACCTTGTTCCGTTGGAGGAAACAGTAATACACATTGACTATAAACAAAATGGAATAGGATCCCACAGCTGTGGTCCGGAACTGAACCGGAAATACGAGTTTAATGAGAAGGAGTTTGTGTACTCTTTTGTCATAAAACCAATAATTGTGTATGGTGATAATATTGTTAGGGAGTCAAGAAAGTTGCCATCAATGTATAATTTTTAAAATGTTTATAAAAGCTTTGTTGCCATGACAAATATTACATTGACAAAGGATTTAAAAAGCTGTAAAGTATAATTGTTGTACTCGTTACGACTATGATGAAAGGAGTTCATTTTTTCATGAAAATACTTGTTTTATACAACACCGTCGACGGAAATACACAGGCAGTGGCAGAAGCCATAGCTAACGCTTTGGATGCCGATCTTGTTAAGATAGTAAGAGTTAAAGGTGTAAGGGCATACGGTTTCTTTACAAAGTTGAAACATAGAATGGAAGTAGTTAGAAAGAAGAAGCCTGACATTTTCCCTCTGCGCAAGGACCCAAGAGACTACGATCTTGTATTTATAGGAACTCCTGTCTGGTACGATTCCTATAACCCAGTATACAATACCCTTTTTGATGTAATTAAGATCTACGATAGAAAGATTGCGCTTTTCTCAACTGGTGAAGAAGAAGACACCAAGGCTCTTGACAAACTGGCGGACTATCTTGTTGACTCGGTTCTTCTTGGCAAGTTCCACTGTGTTGAGCCTATTTGGTGTGACACGGATGAAGAAACACAAGAAATTCTTGACAAGGCTGTTGCCTGGGCAAAGAATATAGCACAAGAGGCTCAGCAGATGAAAGAGAAAGAAGAGTTAGAGCGCCGCAAGACAATCTACAAATATTAATAACAAAAAGATACTTACTACAGGGGGCTTCTTGGAGGAGCCCTTTTTGTGTGAAAAGGGAGGTTAAATTATGGATGTGCCCATAAAGGGGATTAACTCCGAAGAAGTTAAACTTGCAAGGGATTTGTCCACTGGGAAGAAGGTGGACAATGAACAGTTGTTCATATGCGAAGGTCTTTGGGCGGTTGAGAAGATTATAAAAAAGAGGATAAAGGTGGAAATGTTTTTCTTCTGTCCTGACATGATAAAGACGGAACAAGACAAGAAAAAGACAAATCTGATGATTGAGTACTGCAAGGATTCATACCAGATTTCACAAAAGGCCTGCAGGAAAATAAGTGATAGAGACGGTGCGGACGGCTTCTTCATAATATGCCACATGCCAAGGTATGATATAGAAAAACTTCCACTTAAGGACGACATGCTTGTTATGGTGCTGGATGGTCTTGAACAACCAGGCAATGTTGGTGCTACAATAAGATCCCTTGATGCAGCAGGCGGAGATTTTGCCATCATGACGAACAGAAGAGTTCGTCTGACTCACAGCAGGGTTATAAGAGCAAGTCTTGGTGCTGCTTTCATGATGCCTGTATGTGTTTGCGACATGGCCGAGGTTGTAAAGTGGCTTGTCAAAAACAAGTTCAAGATAATCGTTACTGATTTGACAGCAAAAAAATCCTACTACGACATAGATTACAGCGGCAGGGTTTGTATTGTTGCAGGTAATGAATATCTGGGAATATCTCCTGATTGGCGGCATGTCGAAGGCGCAATTCCCTGTATCATTCCGATGCTGGGAAGTGTTGAATCCCTCAATGTGGGGTTTGCCTCCACTATTGTCGCCTATGAGGCGAGGAGATACAAAAGCTTCATTAACTAGCTATTTCCTCTTAAATACCTTTCTTAACTTTTCTTTTATGGAGACCCATCTGGTTTCCATTTTTGTTTTTATGCTGACTGTCTCCTCGGTTTCAGTCACAACTTCTTCCTCAACAACTTCGCTTTCAGCATCTTCTTTTTCTTCTTGGATTTCATTAACCGGCGATATCAATTGTTTTGCTTCAATTCTCTTTCTGATATAAACATCATAGAAGAACAGCTTGAATATGGCTGCAAGAACGTCGCCGAATATAAGGCCGGGCAAGCCAAAGAGCCTTCCCCCAATACCAAGACCGGCAAGTACTAGCAAGGGACTAATCCCCATTTTGCCGCCAACAATCTTGGGTGATATAAACCAGTTATCCACAGCTTGGATTATAAGTATGCAGATTGCTGCGGCAACTCCAAGCCAGAAGTCATACGCAAGACTAATAATTATAATCGGTATTGCTCCTATCCAGGGACCGATATACGGAATCATGTTGGTAATACCGAATGTGACTGCAAAAAGTATTGCATAAGGCAGCCTTGCAATACTGAACGCAACATATGCAAGAATTGTGCAAATCAGCGCTTGAAGCAGTTTTCCTGTAAAATACTTTCTGAATATCTGGTTGACCTCATGCCCTATCCATCTCAAGCGTTCTCCGGTTCTTTTTCTGAAGAGACCATCAATTACCCTGTTTATGGCAACCAAGGTGTGTTCCTTCTCTATAAGCATATAAACTGAAACCATAATGCCCATTATAAAATTAAAAAGCAGGCTTGTTGCATTTGATACAATGGAGGTAATTAGATTTATGTTGATAGCATCCGTTGCTGACTTGAGAAGAGAATCCAGAGCATTTGTGACGCTTTTCAGGACATCTTCGGATAATTCATATTTGGTACCGTCCAATAGGTTGTTGTAATATGCCACAACCTTGTCAATTAAAGTAGGAATCTTAACTGCGAAATCCTTAAGTGTGGTTGTAAGAGCCGGTACCAGTGTGAATATCAAAAAGCTTAGTATTCCAAAGAAGGTCATGTATGCAATAATCATGCATAATGCCTTTTTAAGTTTTTTGTTGTTGTTCAGCAAATCCTTGAACAGTTTCTTGTCCCAGAAATCTATATATGCGTTGAGTATATATGCGATAATGAACCCAAATAAAAGGTAGCCTAAAATATATCCTATATATTGAAACACAAAAGCAAAGTTCAGCCAAAAACCTGAAAAGTCAAATATGAGTTTTCCTATCAGACTCAGGATAATGAAAAGAAAAATAATCTTCTTAATAGTCCAATTTGATCGGTTTCTTTGCATCGGCGGCACCTTCCAATTTTTTATAATGACTTAAGTTTACCATAATTTTATACCGCAAACAATAGTAGTCTTCTGCTTTATATTCAAAAAGCCTTGTCTTTCGTATATAGTAAAGCAATGTGAATAAACAGGAAACATAATTAACATATTGACAAAATGTGTTAGATGAATATAATTAACTTAATAATTGTAAATGGAGGTTTTAAATATGTACAAGAGGTTATTTGCGTTTTGCGCTATCTTTGTAATGATTTTTTCACTGATGGCTGCAAACGCCGCAAAGCTTTCAGACCTTGATATGTCGAAGATAGAGCTCGTGAAAGAATCTAAAATTGATGTGGAAAGCATGTCGGTAGGTGCGGAATTCGGTAATCCACCAGCAGGATGGACATACCAGTTTGTGCTTGGTGAACAGCCAAAGATTGCAGAAGCGGATGGAAACAAGTATATTGCTTCAAATGGCTTCTGGCAGATGTTTCATGAACCAGTAGAAGAAAAGTACTACATGTTCTCTGTTGATGTCAAGGTATCAGGAAAACAAAACTTTGGTATTTTTGCAAGAGCCGGTAAAGAGAAGTTCCAATACGAGCTTAACATGTCAGACTTCTTTGAACAGGACAGATCCGGTGAGCATGATGGCCTTCAAGCACTTGGAGGAAGTGGAATGTATGTAAGGGTTGAAGGCAAAAAAGTTACTCTGTACATAAAGCTTTATGATGAGTCTCAGAAATGCGACATTAACAACAAGCTTTATGCCTTTGAGACAAATTATGATTTTTCAACCGGATTCCATACCCTTATATTGGCTGATGATGGCAAAAACGTATATGTTGCTGTAGATGATGAAATTATTGCAAGAGTCAAGTTCTCAGATCCAAAGACTTATCCAATCGGCTCAGAACAATACTATTCCAAGGTAGTTGTTTACGGTGGCGATGGCAGTGAGCTTGGCACTCATGACAATGCATTGTTTGCCGTTAACAGCGTTGTAGCTATTGGTAACAGAAACAATCCAACCAATTTTGACAATATCATTCTAAGGACATACAAGGACAAAGCTGACAACCCACAGACCTCCGATTCAGGTGCTGCATTCTCTGCAATGACCGTTGTTTTTGGAATGTGCGTGGTTGTCCTTAAGAAGAGAGTTTTGGTATAAGACGGTTAAAAAAGTGATATAACCTTAAAAAGAAGGAAGAAACAAGAGCTTCCTTCTTTTTTTGTGTCTTTACACCGTATTGACTTTATT
>DUPL01000013.1 GCA_012838385.1 Clostridiaceae bacterium | reverse complement strand
TCTCTACCCAGGCCGTCCACAGAAACCCATTTGGTTGGATCAATCTCTGCAGACACTACCATTGCAAGCAGCTGACTTAGAATAAGTACAAATACAATTGCAAAGAGGACTCTCCTTTTAAACACCTGATTCACTCCTTATCATTTTGTATGCCAACATTCTATATCATGTCGGCTAAATTTTCAACAACCTGTGAAAAAAGAGGCATGATTTGAACATTATTAAAAACATTTAGTCAAAAACCAACCAACCCTTGTTGTTTTTACATATTATTTAAACAATTTTACATATTTATATTATTACTGTTATGATTTAATCAGTATGGAATGATTAATCGGAGGTTCATATGAAAAGAATAGTGTGTTTCCTTGTATGCATTTCCATGGTTCTTGCTATAGGGTGTAATGAAAAAACACCAGAAAAGATATACCAGCGCAACTGGCCTATAACCGATGCATACAAAAGCAAGGATATTGAAAAGCTTTTGATCAAGGTTAACAAATACTTTCAGGAGAACATGGAAACCCCAACAAACTCCTGGGATGATGCGGTCTATCACTCAGGGAACATACGCGCCTTCATGCATACCGGTGTAAAGGAATTCTATGACTACAGTTATGGATACGCAACAAAACACCACTTTTTTGTTAACAACGGTGCAAATACAATAAACGGTGACTTTTACTGCATATCCCAGTTATACATAGACTTGTACCGGCTTACAGGAAAGGATTACATGCTGAAAGATGTATTGAGAAATGCAGATTTCAACGCAGACAGCCGTACCACCTTTGACTGGGTTGACCTTCTTTACATGTCTCTTCCAGTATTTGTTGATCTTACCCATATCACAGGGGACACAAAATACATTGATGACGCATTGAGAGCATATGAAAAAGCAAGAGAGATCATGTGGGATGAAGAAGACAGTCTTTGGTACAGGGACGCAAGGTTTGTCTACGGAGGCGGAAATCCCGACTCTGTAACCCCAAGCGGCAAAAAGGTATACTGGTCAAGGGGTAATGGCTGGGCTTTTTCTGCACTGGCAAAGTCCCTTGAATATCTAGACAAAGACCATATAGCGTATGAAATATTTGCAAATGACCTTAAACTTATGGCGGATGCTTTGAAGGAAAGACAGAGGGACGATGGTACATGGAATGCAAACCTTGACGACCCGGAGCATTTCGGAGGAATCGAAACCTCAGGCACAGTAATGTTCATGTACGGCTATATTGTAGGAATAAGGCTTGGAATACTGGATTTTGATACATACTTTCCCATCGTACAGAAAATATATGAAGGATTGAAAAAACATGCAATTTCCAAAGAAGGCAGACTGCTGTATGTGCAGCCTGGGTCCGACAGTCCTCAAAGATACGCAAACTACCATGACGAGGATAAAAGAAGGGAACAAACCCGTCAATTTGCAGTAGGAGTATTCGTCATGGCCCTTTCCGAACTCATGCTTTTGTGCAAGGATTATCAAAAACCGGATATAAATCTGAAAGAACCCGAGTACACTCCCTTTGCAACTCCAAAACTGGAAGAAGACTACTACATGGGAAAGATAAAAGCAAAAGCAACGAAAGAGCAGACAGGGAACACAGCAGACAGAATAGTTGACAAGAAGTTCGATGATATTAATGGACAGAGATGGTCCGCACAAGGATATCCAAACAGCGTAACGCTGGAATTTGAGGAAGTTCTTGATTTGCGGAAAATAACGGTTGTTCCGTATTTTAACAGGACATACATCTACACCATCGAAGCATCCATTGACGGCGAGAATTATAATCTCATAGTTGAAAACGATGGCGAAATGCCTGCCATGAGATTCATTGACCATGAAATTGACACAAAAGCCAAATACATAAGACTTACTGTCACTGGATGCACGAACTATACAGGTGATTGGATAAGCATAAACGAAGTACTTGTGTATGTTATAGATTAACCAATGGAGGTGTTAAATGTATAAAAAGCTTGTACTAATCATATTGTTCCTCTTGATTATTGGTCTACTGCCCGTTCATGCAGAAAGAACATACTTTTTCCAATGCGGTGACAGAACCCTTTGGGAGCCGGTAGAAGAAACATACATTGAGGGACAACAGGAAAAAGAATTGGGACCTATTAGAGTTTCAAGAGGTATTGGTATTGGATGGTTCAAGGCTGGAAATGCGGTTGAAATTCTTGAACCTGTAGATTTTGGAGAAGGAATCATCAGCATGTCTGCCAAGGTAGCAGCTCAGTATCCTGAGGATCATTTTGAGACAAACATGCCCGATGCAAGGTTTGAAATCCGCATCGACTCCCATGACGGACCAATAATTGCATACGTCAAACCAATCGGCACCACATCTTGGGAGATCATGGAAGATGCAGAAGTCGAAATTACCGAGGAAGGTAAAAACGTTAAAGGAGAACACACAATTTTCATAGTCAACCGTATTGGCACGCCGGAGGAATACCTCGAAGGAACTATAAAAGGCTCATGCAACTTCAATGAGCTTGAAATAGTTACAGATGCGGAAGAACCAACTCCCAAACCCACACCGGAACCTACAGAAACACCGACGAAGGCACCAACCCAGTCTCCGACACCCAGCAAGACACCTATACCCGACAAAAGCAACAATTACTCCTATGTAATTTTTATCATCATCGGTGCGGCAGTTGTTTTAGGTGCTGTTGTTGCAGTTCTTCTGATAAGAAAAAGAGGTAAATAAAATTAGGTAAAAAATAAGAGGCAACCCCTCTTATTTTTTTCACCTCAAAACGGGAAGTCATCGTCTTCTTCATCATGATATCCAAACACTTCATCAATCAGGAACATATCCTCATCAAAATCATCTTCAACATCGTCGTCTTCATCTTCATCGTCGGAATAATAGTCTTCGTCTTCATCATCGGAGAAATAGTCGTCATCATCGTAGTCATCATAGTCGTCATCAAAATCATCGTCGAAATCGTCATCAAAGTCATCAAAATCATCATAATCATCTTCGAGATCATCGAAATCATCATAATCAAAATAGTCGTTTTTCTTTTTCTTTTTTCCCATATGAAAACCTCCACAGATAATAACTTAGCATATATTTTACTCAGTTTTTTTCAATAATCAAGATGGTTTTTAAATATTTTTATGTAAATTTTTCAGTTATTCAAGCTCCTCCAAAATACGTCATATTCCCTTATTTCCTTTATTTTCCTCCCCACCATTATACCATGATACTATACGAAATAGTTTAATTTTTTTTACATTTGATATATACTATAAAAAAACACGAAAAGGAGATACAGATGAAGACTTTGAATCATACGAATTTTCAATCAGATGGTGAGATAAAGACAAGACAAACTGCACTGTTCAATCGTCTTCATGACGATATATACATGCCTCATTATGTCTTTACCGCAGACCAGAACGGCTGGCCTGGAGACTGGGAAGGAAGAACCATACTTGCCCTTGTTTCCCTTGCCAAGGTTTTGAAAGAAGAGCCAAAATACTTGGACGGCATAATTGAAAATTTGAAAGACCATCTTAACGAAAAAGGTTATCTTGGTCATGTCCTTCCAAAAGGCACTGCAGATGAACAGCAGCTGTCTGGCCACAGCTGGCTGCTAAGAGGTCTGTGCGAATATTACAGATACAAAAAAGACGAAAGCGTTCTGGAGACAATTAAAGGGATTGTGAAGAACCTTTTTCTTCCATTAAGAAAGAACTATGAAACCTATCCTATACTTCCTGAACAAAGAGTATATGAAGGACACGAATCAGGCAGCGTTGCAGGCATGGTGAACAATTGGTACATATCCACCGACACAGGGTGCGCTTTTATTCCTCTTGACGGTATCAGCGATGCTTATGAACTTATGCTGGATGTGGACAAAGACCTGGCAAGAGAATTAAGATACATGCTGGGTTTCATGATAGATAAATTCATGACCATCCCCTTTACGGAAATTTGCGTCCAAACCCATGCCACCCTCACTGGATTAAGAGGCATGATGAGGATGTTCAAACACATGAGGAATCATGTTTATCTTTCCTTTGTAAAAGATACTTTTGATTTGTATATCAACGAAGGCATGACCGCAAATTTTGCAAACTACAATTGGTTTGGAAGACCTGAATGGACGGAGCCTTGTGCAATAATAGACTCGTTCATGCTTGCATGCCAGCTGTATAAGGAAACTGCGGAACAAAGATATGCAGATTACGCAAATTACATACTCTACAATGGAATATATAGATCTCAAAGAGAAAACGGAGGATTCGGCACCGACAACTGCGCAGGACCCGAGGATGATTACGTTATCCCAACCAACTACGAGGCATACTGGTGCTGCACGATGCGAGGAGGAGAAGGCCTTTTTGCAGTCTCGCAGTACAGCCTTTTGGAAAGAGGAAAGGATATTGTCATGATCTACCCTGTCAGCGGCATTTACCAGGTTAAGGGCATAACAATGCACATACGTACGGACTATCCCAAATCGGGAAACATCTCAATTACCATATTTGAGAACAATAGTGACAAGAACGTCACTATGGAATTCATGATGTTCCGAACGTATGTTGATGTAAAATTCCTGTACAATTTCAAACAGAGAAAAATTATCATAACCAAAGACAAGAACGAGTATCTGATTGACTTCAAACTCCCTATTTACTACAAACTCGCAGAAGGCAAGCATAACAAGAAGGATAAGAAGCTCCTTATGCGCGGCCCTGCAATTCTGGGAAGTCTGAGTCCGGTGTCCGTTCCTAATGAATTGAGCAACATTGTAGTCGAGGAATTCATCCCACTCTACGACACTTCATTTACAAGACCTAGAAACAGAGTGGAAAAAGACAAAATATATATACTGTTTGACGGTCAATGATTGTATAATTTGACGTAGAGTTGCAACAATTCAACGACACTGCCTTCCCCGGCATGATTTACAAGGAACTCTGCAAATCCAATTTTCTCACCACTTTGTTCGTCACGCCCGGTCTTTTCATCAAAAGACTGGGTTGTTTTTATAAAATCCTTCAAAGCTTCCCTGGTCATTTCATTAGCATCAGCAATTCTATTTCTTAGTGTCTCCATTTCCTTAAGTCGAATCTGAAATACCCCTATCATATCTACAAGTTCATAAAACTTTTCATAAAGCTTTCCCTGCTCCTTGCTAACCTCTTCCAGATAATTTGCATATTCCTCATTTGCCTTAACCATAACATCAATAGTCTTTAAAGCAATTTTATCCCGGGAGAAACGTTTTTCCTCCTCGTACATGAACTTGACTTCCTCCAGCTTCTCCTTGAGATACAAATTGTCATCCTGAAGTGTGTCTATTCTTTTCTCGTAGTCATCGATTATCTTTCTTGTTTGCTTTCTACTGTAACCAAAAAGCTGCTTTTTCAACTTCATAAAAACTTCCCCTTTTAGACATGGAAAAAGGATTGTTATCAACAATCTAGCTTTTCTCGTCGATAAACAATCCTTCCTGGTTAGTGGCTTTTGGATAATAGGAGATTTGCTTTTTAGCATTGGCAGCGTTTCTTACGCTTTTTGCGTAAAGCTCGAGAATCAGTTTGATTTTCCTCTCATTCTCCTTATCCATCTCATAGATTTTTTTTAATTCCTCCTGAAGTGAGGTGTCAAACTTAACATTGTGAACAACAAACTCATCTATAATAGCCTGCCTGTTTGCAACAAGCGTTTCAATACCATCAATGTCCGTCTCCTCTTCATCAAGGCTATCGGATATTTTTTTTGTAAGTGCGAACAACTCTTCAACCTTTTTCGTAATTGTATCAATATCCATACTATGCTCCATCGCCGGTGTTGTCGTATGCAACTTTTCTCTCAATCTTTATAGCTTCTTCCCATGCATCCCTTATCTCGGTTATCCTGTTGATAGCCTCGTTGAGCTTCTCCGTGTCGTTTGATATGTTTGCAAGTATGAGCAATCTGTACACATACTCATATATCTGGAACAGATTGTTCGATAACTCATAGCTCATATCAAGGGTAGACATAAGTTCCGTCAAGATTGCCTCCGCCTTCTGGATGGCATTGTTCTTAAGCTCATGGTTGTTCTCTTCAATGTGCAAGAGCGCCAAATTCATCTGCTTGATGCATCCGTCATAAAGCATCAGGGTAAGATCCCCTGGCGATGCAGTCATAATCGCTTGCGTTTTATACTTCTGATAAGGATTTACCGCCATTTTCACCTCTCCTTACTGTCCTTGATTAAACTGTGCGTAAAGCCAGGACTGCTGGGAATACATATTGGACAAAGCCGCTTCAAGGCGGGCAAACTGCCTGTAGTATCTCTCCTGGATTTCATACAATTTTATTTCAAGATCACTAATCTTATCCTCGTACTCCCTTATTCCTCTGTCCATCCTGTCAATCTGAAGGCTGTCATAGTATGTATTGAAAGTAGAGGTCATTCTTGCAAAGAATCCACTTTGCGCATACTTCTCACTGGTAGACAGTTCTGCTCCTGAAGGAGAAGACTGCATGAAAAGATTCATGACATCATCGGGTCTTTCTTTAATGTACTTTGCAAGCTTGGTCTCATCCACATGAAGTTTTCCCTTCTCCAGGTAACTTCCAGTGGTTATGCCAATATCGCTTAGGGCAAGACCTATACCCTCCACCTTTTGATATATGGAAGAGCGCAATGAGTTAACCAATTTGGAAAGAGCGGGATCGTTCTTAAGAAGACCACTTTTTGCCTTGGCCTCCCACTCCTCAATATCCTTTGCTTCCATCTCCTTCTTTTGAGCCTCGGTCAATGGAGCAAAGTCATAATTCTTTTTCTCACTTAGAAGACCATTAAGCTCTTCTACAAGCTCATTGTATTTCTGTACAAATTCCTTTATCTTGTCAACAGTATGCTGCACATCCCTGCTTACAACAAAATCCACAGGGGCGTTTGTTTTGCCTGTAAGGTTGTATGTTATTCCATCAATTGTGAAACTGTTGGAACTCTTTTTAACATCCACACCGTTGATGGTAACGAATGCGTCTTCTCCGTTAACAACAGCATCACCCAGACCAAACAGACTGCCTTCAACATTCTTGAAATCAATTACAGCATCCTCGCCTGTGTTCTTGGTCTCAATATGCAGGCTCATTGTAAGTTCGCTGAAATGCATGTTTACCCCTGCATCGCTTCTGTTAACTGTATCCAGCATATGTTTTATTGTATCCGTTGATTCAAAGGTAAATGTCTCATCATTTATTGTAAATGACAGTGTTTTCCTAACCTCTTCTCCGTTTTCAGGATCCATTGGCTCTTCATGAAATTCCAAACCTTCTACAGATTCCAAGGTGGCATACATACCAGGAATACTGTCAACAGAAAGATTTGCAGACAGCTTTGCAGTCTCTGCAAGTCTTGTGATTTTATCTATCCTGTATGTACCTTCCCTTGCTGAACTGTTAGCGGTTATCTTTACATAAGGGTTTGCAGCCATCTCGACATTGAACTTCTTGTATACGGAGGAAGTGTTCATGTTCAAGCTACTGAGAGCACTAGAATAAGTGTCTCTGAACGTTCTCAGCTTGTTCCTGACATTTGTTACAGCTTCCCTTCTCCACTCTGCAAGAACTTTCTGTCTATATACCTTGTCAACCTTAAGTTGTTCTATTCTCATCAAATCATTAACGATGGAATCAGTATCAAGTCCTGATGCCATTCCGGTCAATCTGAGGCGTGATGACAACCCATTTATTGAGTTTAACGACATAACATTACCTCCTTTGTTTTCTACACTTATATTATCGATATTAAGGGAGAAAACTTTAGCAATTCAGACCACATATTAATTTATCCGTACCCAGAAGTTGTATTTGTGCTGTTAATGGTATAGAATAGACATAAATTTACTGATGGTAGAGGGGTGTAATGCATCTTGAAACGAAGAATATTGGTAATCTTACTTGCAGGCCTTGTATTCACAACGAACATGTCTGTAATAGGCGAGAGAAAGATAGAAGAGCTGGGAGACGGCTATTACAGATACGTGAATGACTTTAATGCTTCAAAGCAGTTCATAATCAACGATACACTGCTTGCTTTTAACAATGAAAACAATTTCCAATTTAAAGATGGTGTCATAAGTATTGAGGGGGATACTTGGGCATTGTTCACCACATCCCAGCTGCTCGGCGAAAAGCCATATACAGTAACCATGGATGTCATGTCCAAGGAGGTCAACCCTGCGGCAACCTGCGGAGCTGCTTTTAATGTCAGAGCTAAAAAGGCATCCACTTTCATGGATCAGGGCATTACGTTCATGGTAAGAAACAAATCCTTGAGGGTGTTCATGAAAACCCGTGAACTTGCCCATATTCAGCTGCCCTTTTCCTTTGCAGACGAAATGAGAAAAGTATATATCGAGGATAATCTCGATGTAATTAGATTCCATGCAGATGACGATAACGGCAAGGTATTGCTTGCTGAAGTTGAGCTGACAGAAGAAAGAGTAACAGTTAAAGACAACAAAGGCAAGCAAAAAGGCAACGCAAAAAGGGAAAATGTACCCGATACAGGCTTCTTTGGTTTTATGTCCCACTTTGCCAAAACCACTGTTGACAACTTCTCCTTTGAGTATTATATAGAGCAGTATGAGCCTGCTGACATGTCAAACTTCTGGGACACGTATTATGACACATGGGTTGCTACGGATGATTTGGAAAGAACTCTTCCAGTAACATATACAAATACGGTTAAAAAGAATAAAAAGGTAGGAATCTTCTACTTTCTGTGGCATGACAGAAACGGCGGACCCTTGTTTGACCACTATGCCGCATATCTGGAAGGCGGAATTGACAAGGTTTGGGATATTATCAAACAAGGCGACGAAGGTTATGGCCATTATTGGGCAGAACCCTATTTTGGCTACTACCGTTCCGATGACGAGTGGGTTATTAGAAAGCACACAACCATGCTTGTAAATGCAGGCATCGACTTTATATATTTCGACATGTCAAACGGACACATATATGAGCATGTGCTTACCAAAATTCTTGGTACATGGAAGCAAATGAGAGAAGAAGGCTTGAAAACACCTGAGTTCGTCTGCTTCCTGGGAGACAGAACCGATCTAGGGTATAAAACAGCAATGGATGTATGGAATACGGTATACCAGCATGGTATTTACAGGGACATGTATTTTATGTGGGATGGAAAACCTTTGCTACTTGGAAATCTTGCAGAGGTGCCCGATGAGATTAAGGAGAACTTTACCATTAGGAGATCCTGGGCGTTTACCGATTGGGACTGGTATACCGAATCTGACGGAAAAGGCAAATGGCCATGGATTGCACTTCATCCGCAAGGTCCGGGCAAAAGCTTTGAAGGAATTATTGAACAGGTGATAGTTTCCTGCGGATTCCATTCCAACTCCTCCTCAGGAAGAAGCTTTCACAATGGTCAGCAGCCAACGGACGGTAAAAACGCCTTTGAATTCGAGCTGGAAACCACTCCTTTAGGACTTGCCTTCAAGGAGCAGTGGGAGCACGCTCTTAAGATAAATCCTCCTATTGTAATGGTAACAGGTTGGAACGAATGGTGGGCAGGCAGGTGGCCAAACGCAGGAGAAGGACAGAAAATAGCAAATACTTATACCATAACCAAGGACCACCCTGATTACATGCACAATTATGTGGATTGTTTCAATCCTGAATTCAGCCGTGACATAGAGCCCATGAAATACGGTTTTGGAGACAACTACTACTATCAAATGGTAAGCTACATAAGGCAGTTCAAAGGAGCAAGACCACTACCCACCGCAACAAAACCAAAAACAATAACCATTAACAATGATTTTTCCCAGTGGGATGATGTGGGTCCGGAGTTCAGAGATACAATCAATGACACTAAGCACAGGGATTTCCCCGGAAATGCCAGCGGACTTCATTACACCAATACCACCGGAAGAAACGACATAGTATCCGCAAAGGTTGCAAGGGACCAGGATTACATCTACTTCCTTGTAACAACAAAGGAAGATATTACAGCGCCAGAAGGTGAAAACTGGATGAACCTCTATATTGACGCAGATCAGAATTTCAACACAGGCTGGAAGGGTTACGACTATGTTATCAACAGATCCAGGACGGAAAACACGGTTTCTGTGGAAAAGTCTGTGGATAACTCTTACGTTTGGGAAATAATTCACGATGCAGAGTACATTATTTCGGGAAATAATTTGCATCTGAGGATTCCCCTCTCGGTTTTGAACCTTACAACTGACTCATCCTTTGACTTTAAATGGGCTGACAACTCCACCACCACAGGTGAAATCATGGAGTTTATGGACAAAGGAGATGCAGCTCCTGATGACAGGTTCAACTTCAGATTCGTTGCATCAGCTCCCGTTGATAACATAAGTGAAACAGCGATAATAATTATAGCAGCGGCTTCCGTAGCAGCAGTTATAATCGTAATTGCAGTACTGCTTGCACGTAGAAACAGAATTGAAAAAGTAAAATAACCAAAAAGAAGGCTCCAGCATTTTTGCCGGAGCCTTCTTTTTATGTCATCAAACCTCTACTCTTTCCCCACATATTATTAAAGGAAATATTCATAAAACCTATTAACACAACATATACTTAATGGCGGTTTGCTGTTTCGTAACACCATCTTGCAATGTCTGCTATCAAATCAAGCGCTTCTTCCATAAGCTAGGCATGCTCCATGATATTCTATCCTCCGCATCTGGAACAACTTCTTTAATTGCCTCCCTAACTTTAAAAAGTAAAGGCTGCACGTTCTCTTCCTGCATTAAAATATATTCATCTATTGTTGATACTCTCCGCATGCCACTACCCCCTCAAACACGAAGATAACCTCTAAAACCTCTTGATGCATAATAGGATTCCGCACCATTGTGGTAGACAAAAACAGTATCATATCTTTTATCGCAGAACAATGCTCCTCCCAGCTTCCTTATACGCTCAGGAGTCTTTACCCAGCTTGATGTCTTTGTATCAAAATCACCCAAACTCTGCAACTTGTGGTACTCTTCCACCGTTAAAATCTCTATGCCCATTTCTTTTGCCATGCCAAGAGCACTGCCTGTTGGCTTGTTTGCTTTCCTGGATTCCCATGCTTCATTATCGTAACACAGGCTTCTCCTTCCCGCAGGACTTTCAGGAGAACAATCAAAGAAAACATACTCATCCTTCTCCCTGTCGTACGCCACCATGTCAGGCTCTCCTCCACTTATCTCCATTTTCTGAAGAACCTTGAGCTTTTCATCGTTTGACTCAAGTTTCCCAAGTACATCCTTCCATTCAATACCTTCATGCCTGTTTCTATTCTTCTCAAAACGTTCCCTTAATGTATCCAAAAGCTTGTTTCTTTCTTCTTGTTTCATATATTATCCCTCACGTTTCAGCTTCTCTTTCTTACGATAATAAAAACAATTAAAACCAACGCCCCTGCACCTATAACTATTAAATATGCTGCACCAAACTCATTATCCTCAATGCCTGTATCAGGGGTATTTGTCACATTCGGTGTGGGACTTGGACTATTTGTCTCTTCTGCATGAGTTTCCTCAGCACCCATTGTTGGCTTGGGTGTGCTGGTGGCACTGCTTTCTGTAAGAACTGGAGTATCCGTAGGACGGGTTGTTTCCTCCCCTGCGGTAGGTTAAACAGGCTCCAGTTTTGGTATTATCTCCGTTAGTTCATCCTTGCATACCGAGCATACCTTCTTTTTAAGACCTTCTTCATGCTCAGTAGGGTTCTTAACTATAATCCAGTCTTCATATGTGTGGTCCTTCTTTGGTATAATCTCGGTACTTAATATAGAACCACATATACTGCAAATAGTCTCCTTCTTTCCATTACTTGTACATGTTGCCTCCGTTATTTCCACATGGGTTGATTCATGCCTGCAATCCTGCTTTACAAACACGGCATTCACAACAAGGTCCTTGTTTGGCATTTTGCCAGGCAGGTTAGGTTCCCATCCAACAAAATCATATCCTGGTTTTTCTGGAGCTGCTGGCAAAATGATACTGTCACCTTCCTTGTATACTTGTGTTGTATACACACTGCCATCAACCTTGTATGTCACAGTATATGTAAACTGTATGGTATCAAGGTTGACACTGCCATTTGTGACATATGTATCATCATTAGGTGATATGTATTGGTAGTATGTAAGAATGTTGTTCTTTATGGTGAAGTAATAGATGTAGCCGTTTGATGTGTTTGGCGTGGCTATTTCCATGCTTTTTCCTGTAACCGTATCATACGCAAACACCTTTGTCGGAGTGTTGTAGAACAAATATCCATTATACTCACCAAGACCTGTAAAACAACCTTTCCAATAAGAGCCACCTCCTACAACCGGCCACATGTCCTGTATCGTGAACAGCTGAGTACTTTTATTGGTGCCAAAATCATACTTGTACAATGTGGAATTTGAGCTGTTTATGTAATACCAGCTTCCTCTTACGTAAGCAAAAGGAGCATCCACATCTCCCCAGAAGTAGTTGTCATACCTGGTCGAATTTGCTGGATAATTACTGTTCCAGGAGTAGTGATCCGTATCTTTTATACCATCATCACTTCTAAGGAAATTATCATGTTTTACCCTTCCTGGTTTGTCCATAATTGGATCGTCCCATGTTACATCTACATGATACCACTTTCCATCAATCTTTATTAAATTCCAAATATGGTTCATCAAGTCACTTTCAGCATAAACACTTCAATGCCAAGCTTTTTCAATACTGCCATGTATGCAAGCGTGTATGACTGGCATACACCTTTTCCCTCCTTGAAATAGCTGTATGCATCATTTATTTCCAAATCCATATCATATTCATAATTGGCAGCAAGATAGTCATGCACATACAAAGCCTTTTCAATATCACTCAATCCAGATGGCACACTCTTTACAATGTCATCAACGAACTGATTGTATTCCTTCCTTGCATTAGCCAAAGCATTTCCCGTCATCTTGTATGAAGGAATCACTTTGATTATTGTGTTGTTAACCATCTGTATTTGATACTGGTATTCAACATAAAAAAGTTCAGGACTCTCATAAAGAATCGAAAAGTATGTATCTCTAACATCAGACGCCATCGATGTAGACAAATTCAAAGGCTTTAAATCTATTTCTCCAGACACTGATGAAAGCCCGGAGTATATAACGTTGTACAAATCATTGCTCTGGCTGTGAACTGGGACATATGCAAGGCTTGATACACAAATGAGAACCAGTGTCAATACGACCAAAACCGTCCTTCTAAAGTTTATTCGTTTAGTCATACCAACACCCCATTATACTCAATTCGTGAAAACAAAATATTTATAAACTCACCAAGACCTTTTGCATCTTCCATATCAAATCTGTTTAACACAGGACTATCTATGTCCAATACTCCTATCAAGTTATCTCCCTTGACAATAGGCAGAACAATTTCTGATCTGGATGCAGGATCACATACAATATGACCCGGAAACTCTTCAGTATTCTTAACTACCTGCACTTTCAGACTTGCAGCTGCACTGCCGCACACCCCTTTACCTATCGGAATTCTTACACATGCAGGTTTTCCCTGAAAGGGTCCAAGCACCAGTTCCTCATCCCTGTATAAAAAGAAACCTGCCCAATTAATATCGGGCATAAGGTTATACAGTAAAGCAGATGCATTGCAAAGCCCAGACAGCCAGTCTCGGTCGTCTCCCAACAATGCATCAAGATATTTATTTAATCTATTATAAAACTCTTTCTTGTTATCTGTCTCAATCAACTCATATGTAAACATAATCAATGCTCCAATACTGTTTATATGGTTAATTATAAAGAAGTATGGAGATATGGTCAAATGAAATAGTTTACTATCAAGAGTCTGAGTCACCGAACTACTTCCGCCACACTATATGGTTTTTTTGCTACGTTTTTATTGTCGTATGCTACAGCTGCGTTCTCCTTAACGATAATTCCCTATTCTCACATCATATTCATATGATGATGCGTATCCACATGTTGCTGCATATCCATATGTTGCTGCATATCCATACGATGATGCGTATCCATATTAAGTTGCATCTGTTCATCCATCTGTCTCTGTAATTCAATCTGATTCTGAATTTGCATGTTTATTTCCTGTTGCTGCATCTGATCCATAAACAATTGCTGCTGCATCTGAAACTGTCTAAGTTGTTCCTCGTTTTGCATTCGGTTAACCATTTGTTGATGCTGGTCTATGTTGTTGTTATAAAGCGTCTGCTGGTTATTATATGGTTTGTTTTTATTAACTATATAGACTATTGTAACTATCATACATACTAGAATTATTGCAACCACTACACATACAAGGAAACCGATAACAAGTATCATACTAAACATATTACAACTCTCCTTTATTATTTTCTGTATTATATTACATTTCCGGGACAAAAAATTGCACTAATGATATTAATATAAAGTATATATTCATTTTCTGGTGTTGCCTGTTATTATGACCGTACGGCATATTAGAGACATTCACAGTTCCATTTGGGTCTTAAAAGCTGTCGCATATTTTTCTATACGACAGCTTTTTGTTCTAACTACCTTAATGGTTATATCGCAGAAAAGATTGTGTTATTAGATAAGATAGATCCGCATTCATCATAAGTACTGACTCTTCTGTAAAATAGAAAGTCCATACAACGTAATTGTTTGAAGATATAACGCAACCCTCTAAAGCGCCAAAAACACCATCACATATTAGTCCATCCTCATTCGACATTTTTATTTCAACATCGTGCAAATTATATACTGTCGTACTTAGTCCGTTGTGAATAAACGCTTCCATATGTATGGCATTACCATCATAATAGACATATTTTGGACTTATAACAACCATATTATCGCCTGTATTTGGGACGTTGCTTATGAAGACGTTATTCGGATTAGCAGTTTCGTTTGCAGGCTCTTCAGTCTTTTGAGGCTTATCTGTCTCTTGTACCCCATCAGTTTTTGCAGGCTTCTCTGTCTCTTGTATTCCATCAGTTTTTGTCGGATCTTCAGTTGATTCGTCAATCCCAGGATTTTTGTTTTCCGAATCCGTAACACTAGGTGTCTGCTCATGATATTCTAGAATATCATTTTCTGTGCGAGCACATCCTACAGTTAAAACTGTTATTAATACTGTTATAAGAATAAAAACTTTTTTCATAAGATTACCTCCCGAAGTTAATGGTCTTTGTTGTGTATATAATAACAAAGTAGTAAGACAAAAAATTGCACTGTTTATATACTATTCTAAGCGTGGCATATCTGTAGCATAGAAGCTAAGTCTCATAATGTACACTAGATGTTATTACTTGAACTTAACACTAATCCTTTCATTGTTATAATGCAAATCAAAAATATAGAGTGTTGAAATATGAAAAGTTAGACTATCAGCTTCTTTGTAACCATTAAAATAATACTCAAACTCACGTCTTTCACCGGATGCAATGTCACCATCCAAAAAGTCATTCATATGTATGATTAAGTCTAATGGATACTTTTTCCCGGTACCATCCAAAACATATGCATCCATAGGGCTAAACTGTATGTTTTGAGTTTTATGTTTGTTCTCCATTATACCTTTTACAACCAAAAAACTTCCATCTATCTTGTATCCGGTTATTGTAATCACTAGATTACCACCTACTGCTGTACCTTCAGCATTGGTATCGTTAAAACCATCTCCCGCCGGTGTTTCTTGCGGATGTTTTCCTGGAGTATTTGTTTTTCCGCTGGATTGTTTGTAGTCTGTTCAACAGGTTCATTCGTAGCTTTTCCACCAGGTTCCGACGTTTCTGATATTAGCTCACCAACTGTAGTATCGTTGTCGTCCCAATCCTTGCAACCTACCATGAATACGATTGCTAGAAATATAATTACAAGCAGTGTTTTCTTCATACATAGCCCTCCCCCATATATTAGCGTATTGTAGTACATATCTATGATATCAAGTATGAAGGACAAAAAATTGCACTATTTTCAATTTACTATCCGTTTGCATGTAGCCTTCCATTTAATATGCGTCAAGTCCACATCTGTCTTTTTTACATACTTGCCTTCAAACACCAATGTATAAATTACTATTTCCTTAGAAGCAATCTTGCTATTCACTACAGTTGAAAATGCCTTCGATGCAATAACATTCTCGTTCTTGTCAAGAATTGTTATTTTAATATTTTTTACTCCATCTATGTCGATATCATAGCCATTGTAAAAAAACGCAACCATATAAAGCTTTTCGTCTTTAAAATATATATTCTTAGGTGAAATAATCACTTTGTTATCGGCCTTTAAACTTTCTTCAAAATCAGCCATATAAAACTGCGTATCAGTGTATACTCTGTCCTTTCTCTTACCGACATTTAATACAAATAATAATGCACTAATAACAACTAAACATAACACTATGCCAACTGTTCTTCTTGTTTTCTTTGACTTATCACGTTCAGTGCTTTCTACTAAGTTCAACAAATATTTTTTGTGTATTAAATGCAACTCCTGTTTAAGCTCTGTGACACTCATATATCTGGCTTCCGGGTTCGGATGCATGGCTTTTTCGATAACATTAATAATATATTCAGGTGTGTTTTTGCAATACTTTCGATTCAAGTTAGCAGGAGGATTAATACCTTCCACTAAAAAATAGAGCAATGCACCAAGGCTATAGACATCACTCCTCTGATCGCAAACACCTTTGTTTAGCAATTCCGGTGCCGAATACCCAAAGGTTCCTACAGAGGGCATTTCACGAATATAGTCTTTTTTATGACTAAGCAATGCAGTACCGAAATCAACCAAATAGAGGCGGTTATCATTGCCCAAAATAACATTGCTTGGTTTGAGATCGTTAAAGATGACCGGATTTTTCTCGTTATGCAGATATTCAATAATGTTACACAACTCAATACATTTCTTTATTGCATTAGATGCAGCCAATGGCCCTGATTCTTTTAACAAGTCATTCAGATTTCTACCATCGATATAATCCATAACAAGGTAAACGGTTTGATTGTCGTAGAATACATCATATATTCTCGGAATACCTTCGTGATTAATAGATAACAAAACCTGCTTTTCGTTCTCAGTATAAATCTTATCTTTCAGTTCATAGTTAATTTCTTTTACAGCAACATATATATCAAGATTGATATGATATGCCTTAAACACTCTCCCGCCGCCACCGCTTCCAATCAGTTCATCAAGACGACAATAACCTCCAACAATATCGTTGACTTCTGCCTGTAATTTCTCAGGCGACGGCTGTATGTCATCCTTGTCCAATATTTTAAGTTCATAAAGAACTTTTCCAATAACCAAAAAAATCTCAACACACAACTCATAGTTTACACTCTCAGTCATTATCGTTGATGTATTATGAGCACCCAAATTACGTATGATTCTTATCCTATTTAGCCTATTTAGGGTTGTTCTATCAAAGCTGTATCCTTTATTACTTAATTCCTCAAAGTTTTTCATAAAATCAGACTCAATATAACGGTCATCTAATATGTCTGATAAAACATAATGTAACAAGCTTAGCAACTCAATTACTAAAGTAAAATAATCACTAACCTGTTTCCCGGAATTTAGTCTTTTACAGAGTTCAACCCACTTCTTTTTTACTTCCTGCTTGTTACTGTATTTGTAGGTCGCTTTATTCTTCATTTCCCTAGATTTTATATAATCGTCCAGTTTCATTATTTTGCTCATCTGACTGCCCCTATTCATTTATTCTATATAGTATGACAAGCATTGTTCTGCAGACCGTATCATATCGTTTCTTAATTCTTCGGGCTCAAGCACAATTGCAGATGAACCATAACTCCTAAGCCACCTTTTGAAGCTGTTTATGCCTGCAATTGTATCCTCATATATTATGTAACCCTCATATTCTGTTATCTTCTTGTTTTTCCTGTGGGACAAATCCCTTTTAACCTTATAAATTACATTTGCCTCGTCCAAAAACTTTACTTTTACGTTGAATAGATTACCTTGTTCCATACCCCAGCTATACTCAAGAAGACTCTCGACATGCTCCACTCCAATAGGCTCGAACCTTTCATTAGTTGCTTTAATCTCTATCATTCTGTCAAGCCTGTACGTTGCAATTCTTCCATTGTGCTGTCCTATGATGTAAACCATGTTATCTATTTCATAATATACAATCCTCAACGGTTCTATTAAAAAATCGCTTGTTTTATATCTTGTCTTGTACTTTACCTTTAGCTTCTTCCTATTCTCTATAGCTAGTGTGATAATCAGGAACTTGTCCTTTTGTTCAGCTAAACCATGTGTAGACTTTATCCTAATACCAAGGATCTCATCATCAAAAAACGCATTTGCAACAAGACTTTCAAATAGGAACTTCTCCACTGAGTTAATGCACAAATAAACAATATCATCACTGTCCTCTTCATCCTCGCATGCAATATTCCATGTCATATCACCCAAATCCATTATTGCGTCTTCATGTTCCTCACTGTAAATATCAAGAAGTCTGAACTCAGGGTTGTATGATATGAGCTCAAGATTGCGCAAGACAACACCCTCAGGTACCTTCAAGATATTTGCCAGCTGTTTTGTCGTAATTCCCCTGTTATTTGCAATAATAGCTATAAGTTGCAGCATCAGGCTCATGTCTTTCTTCATATTTGATACCTACCCCGTAACTTTTTAAAATTCTTTCATATGTATTTCGCATTAAGTCTTTCAATTCATTTGGGGAGATGACCCTGCAGGAAGAGCCAAAGCTCCGCAAAAAACGAGCAAAGTCATGCATCCCATAAATTGTATCTTTATAAATTATTGTCTCCCCGAAAACTGACAAACTACAGCTTTTTCTTAATCTTTTCAGCCTTGTTAATCTTTCCATAATGTTAAACTTGTTATCAAATTCAACAACAACATCAAACGGGCCGTCGAGCGATGCTCCAAACATTAACTCTAATTTTTGCATCACATTGTCGTCCTTGTAGCACTCATTTCTTATGTTTGTAGATTTTATTTCAATAATAGAACTAATATCAATAAAGAAGATTTCGTCTTTAACCTTACCGATAACATAACTTTTATCGTTATCGTAATGGTAGAACAGAGTAATAACCTGAACGATTACGGATAGTTTTCCTACCTTTGAGTTATATGTTATTTCTAAAGACTTTCTTCTATAATCACAGGTTTCAAACTCATCAATATTTCTCAAAAGATGTTTGCTTATACGATATCTTCTACCGATAGAATATATGTCGTATTCATCCTCATAAGGCATTGTTTGAGTTATTATTTTACTTTTCAGGGAGTGAAGAATGTCGTTGAGCGGAAGATGATGCTTGTACAAGTTTGAGAGTTCTAAAAAGGCATAAAGATTAACATCATCTGTTTTATACAGAAAATCAGACGTAGCAGACAGACAGCATTTGTTGTTCTCATCAATGTATATCAAATTGTTTTCAACACATAGTTCTATCGCCCTAATAATGGTCTTTTCACTGAAACATCAGCGTCGCACAGACTTTCTTTAAGCATTTCAACAAGTTCTCTGTGTTCAAGTCTGCCGTTACACTCACCAACGGTCAACAAAATTTTAATAACTCTCAAATCAGTGTTGCTAAGAAGCATTCCTTTTTCGTAATCGTCTTCAACCAACACGTAATTATTGTTTTTTCTCCTTATGTTGTATCCCAGTTTTCTAAGATCCTTTATATAATAGCTTACACTGCGATTGCTAATATCCAACAACATCTTAATTTCATCGAAAGTAATCGTATTGTGTGTCAAAAAATGGTGTATCAACTTGTTTATTTTTTGCTCCTTTACGCTCATTAAATTCCTCCGAATACCTCCACATCAATATTAGGTTATTTTTAAGTTATTGGTATTATACACCATAATCCTAGTCAGTCAAGCTTCTGAGCTATACAAAATGTAACACAAATATAGCATGTGAATAAAAATTGGAGCATAATAAAAGGAATGGAACCAATTAGCTCCATTCCTTGATTACTATACACTAGTTACTTATTGAAGCAACTGCAGTACTGACTGTGGTGCCTGGTTGGCCTGAGCCAGCATTGCTGTAGCAGCTTGTGCCAGGATGTTGTTCTTGGTGTACTCCATCATCTCGTTAGCCATGTCAACGTCACGAATACGGCTTTCAGCCGCAGTAAGATTTTCAGCTGATGTATTCAGGTTGTTGATGGTATGCTCAAGACGGTTCTGGTATGCACCAAGTTTAGCTCTTTCCTCAGAAACCTTGTTTATTGCCTTGTCTATGGTGCCAATCGCTGAGTCTGCATCAGTGTTGCTGCTTACAGAAACATAAGCAACACCCAGAGCCTCCGCTGACATGTCACCAATAGAAAGATCTATGCTCTGATCCTTATTGGCACCAATCTGGAATGTCATGGTACCATCTTCTAACGTAAGTTCAACTTCTTCTGATTCATCTGAATCGAGATCAGATGGTTCAAGGCCTTCCTTGAGTGTAATTGCTA
>DUPL01000012.1 GCA_012838385.1 Clostridiaceae bacterium | reverse complement strand
ACATCCGGTGACTATGGCAAAGAGGACACACCCGTTCCCATCTCGAACACGGAAGTTAAGCTCTTTAGCGCAGACGATAGTGAGCTGGAGACGGCTTGCGAAAATATGTCGTCGCCGGATTTTTTTATGCAAATTTTTAAATCTGTGTATTAATAAAAAATTTACATTTCCATGTCTTGCGCATATTAGAGAAAAGATGTATAATATGCAGGCTGTGGTTTGACAGACTATGAAGCAAGAGATTGCCGCAAACATGCGGGTAACTCATGTGGAGAATGTCCGATTCACTGAAAACGGGCGTCAAATCACAAAGACACTTATGTAGTGGTTTCATTTTCAATGAATTGAAATCCATCGCAGGTGGATATTTCGATTCGTTTTTTTAGAGGCAATATGAAACACACGGCATAGTGTACAAAGTAGGCAGTACGTACCAAATGAAAGAGAGGTTTATGTATGGCAAAGCAAAAAATGAGAATTAAGTTGAGAGCATACGATTTTCAGATTCTTGATCAATCAGCTCACAAAATCGTTGAAACTGCAAAGCGTACAGGTGCAAGGGTATCAGGTCCGGTGCCTCTGCCAACGAAGAGGGAAGTTATAACTATCCTTCGTGCACCACATAAGTATAAGGATGCGCGTGAGCAATTTGAAATGCGTACTCACAAAAGGCTTATTGACATTTTGATGCCAACACCAAAAACAATCGATGCACTTATGAGATTGGATTTGCCAGCTGGTGTTGATATTGAAATAAAAGTACAGCAATAAGCTCTAGGAGACACTGGTGTCTCGGTAATGTTCACGAAAGTTGTGAACCAATAACCAATAGGAGGTATATTTAATGAAGTTCATATTAGGTAAAAAAGTCGGAATGACACAAGTATTTGATGAAGAAGGAGTAATCATTCCAGTAACAGTTGTACAAGCAGGTCCATGTGCTGTCGTACAAAAAAAGACAGTTGAGACCGACGGATACGATGCTGTAAGAGTAGGTTACGAAAAGATTGAAAAACGCAAACTAAACAAGCCTGACAGAGGCCTGTTCGATAAGCTTGACATGGATGCCTACAGATATCTGAAAGAGTTCAGAACAGAGAAAATCGATGATTTCGAAGTAGGTCAGGAAATCAGTATTGATAAGATGTTTGCCGATGGAGACTCTGTGGATGTTAGTGGAATTTCCAAGGGTAAAGGATTCCAGGGTTCAATAAAAAGACATGGACAGAGCAGAGGACCAATGTCACACGGTTCAAAATATCACAGAGGTGTCGGTTCACTTGGTTCAACCTCGGATCCTGGTAGAGTGTTCAAGGGTAGAAAGCTGCCAGGTCAGATGGGTAGAGAAAGAGTCACTGTTCAGAATCTCAAGATTGTGAAAGTGGATGCAGAAAGAGGCCTTTTGCTTATAAAAGGTGCAGTCCCAGGGCCTAGAGGCGGATTACTCGAAATCAGAGAATCTGTCAAAGCATAATGTAAGGGAGGATTTTTAACATGCCAAAGGTAAAAGTATATGACATGTCCGGTAATGTCGTAGAAGAGATAGAGCTTGACAGCAATATATTTGGAGTGGAAATAAATGAGCCGGCAATGCACATGTCGGTAAAAAGCTATCTTGCAAACCAGCGTCAGGGAACCCATGCCACCAAGGACAGAAGCGAAGTCAATGGTGGAGGCAGGAAGCCATACAGACAAAAGGGTACCGGTCGTGCAAGACATGGAAGCATCAGATCACCTTTGTGGGTAGGCGGTGGAGTTGTATTTGGTCCATCACCAAGAGATTACTCAATAAAGCTTCCTAAGAAGTTGAAGAGACTTGCGCTTAAGTCCTCACTCAGTACAAAAGCCCAGAATGACGACATTATCGTTATTGACAAGCTTGAATTGGAAGAGATTAAGACAAAGAGAATGGTTCAATTGTTGAAGGATTTGGATGTAGATGAGACAGCTTTAATCGTTCTTAATGGGAAGGATGAAAACAATGACAAGGTTGTTCTGTCATCACGCAACATTGAGGGCGTATCAACAGCTTATGTAAATACAATCAACGTATATGACATCCTTCGTCATTCCAAATTCATAATAACCAAGGATGCATTAAGCAAGGTATCGGAGGTGTATGCATAATGACAGATTACGATATCATTATCCGTCCTCACGTAACAGAAAAAAGTACAATGCTTGCAGCTGAAGGCAAGTACACTTTTGTAGTTGATATAAGGGCGACAAAGATAGATATTAAGAGAGCGGTGGAAAGACTTTTTAACGTTAAGGTATTGAAGGTTAACACCGTACGCTACGATGGCAAGAAGAGAACTCGCCGAGATGCTTCAGGACTCAATGTAGGATACACATCAAGATGGAAGAAGGCAATAGTACAGATTGATACAGATCCTTCCGATGTTATCGAATACCTTGCTGAAGACGGTAAGACTGTTACCGTAACAAAGAAGTATAAGACAGAGATTGAAGATTTCGGCTTCAACAACTAAGGAGGAGAATAATAATGGCGATTAAAACTTATAATCCGACTACTCCATCGAGAAGAGGAATGACTGGATATACATTCGAAGAGATTACTGGCAAAGCCCAGGTTAAATCCTTGATTGCACCAAAGAAAAGAACTGCAGGTCGCAATTCTTATGGAAGAATAACTGTCCGTCATCGCGGCGGTGGTGCAAAGAAGCATTACAGGATTATAGATTTCAAAAGAGACAAAGACGGTATTCCAGCTACTGTTGCTGCAATTGAGTATGATCCAAACAGAACTGCGAATATAGCTCTCCTTCACTACGCTGATGGTGAGAAAAGATACATCCTTCATCCTGCAGAATTGAATGTAGGAGACAAGGTAATATCAGGACCTGACGCAGATATCAAGGTAGGAAATGCACTTCCTCTGGAGAGAATACCTGTTGGAACTGTTATTCACAACATTGAGCTCAAGCCTGGAAAAGGTGGACAGCTAATTAGAAGTGCTGGAACAAGCGCTCAGCTTGTTGCAAAGGAAGGCAAAGAGGCGCAAATCAGACTTTCTTCCGGAGAAGTAAGAATCGTACCAATCACATGCAAGGCTACCATTGGCCAGGTTGGCAACGTAGAGCACGAGAACATGAAGATTGGCAAGGCTGGTCGTTCAAGATGGATGGGTAAGAGACCTCATGTACGTGGTTTGGCAATGAACCCAAGCGATCACCCACATGGTGGTGGTGAAGGTAGGTCACCAATCGGTATGCCAAGTCCTGTTACTCCATGGGGCAAACCTACAATTGGTTACAAGACTCGTAAGAAGAACAAGAAGTCTGATGAGTTGATTGTCAGAAAACGCGCAAGAAGGAAGTAAGGAGGTCAGGTTATGAGCAGATCAGTTAAAAAGGGTCCATATGTTGATGAGAAACTCTTGAAAAGAATAATTGAAATGAATGAGAAAAATGTTAAGCAGGTAATAAAGACCTGGTCCAGGGCCTCTACAATATTTCCACAGATGGTAGGACATACGATAGCTGTACATGACGGAAGGAAACATGTACCTGTGTATATAACCGAGGAAATGGTAGGCCACAAGCTAGGTGAGTTTGCGCCCACTAGGACATTCAGAGGTCATGCTAACAAAGAGAAGTCAAGTGGTCTCAAAAGATAGAGTGGAGGTTTAGACAATGGAAAGAAAAAGAATGTCAACTGATGAGTTGCTAGAAAGAAAAGATGAGCTTGTCGAAAGCTACTACGCAAAGACACCAAAGAATAAGAAACCTCTTGTTTTGATGAAGAAAGAGCGCAAAGTACTTGGTATCGGTAGAGATCGTGGTGTAGCAAGACTTAACTATGTAAGAATCTCTCCAAGAAAAGTAAAGCTTGTTCTTGATTTGATAAAAGGCAAAGACTTGAAAGAAGCATATGCAATTTTGAGATATACGCCAAAAGCGGCATCAGAGATTTTATACAAAATGCTGAAGTCTGCTGAAGCCAACGCAGTGAACAACTTCGAACTTGATGAAGATTTGTTATATGTTGTCGAAGCAAACGTATCTCAAGGTCCCACTTTAAAGAGAATGAGAGCCGCTGCAAGAGGTAGAGGTGCGAGAATATTGAAACGTACCAGCAACATAACAATTGTTGTTAAAGAAAGAGAAGAATAGAGGAGGTCAAACAATGGGACAGAAAGTTAATCCTCACGGACTGAGAGTTGGAATAATCAAAGATTGGGATTCAAAATGGTACGCAAACAAAAAGAATTTTGCTGAATACCTGGTTGAAGATACAAAGGTTAGAGAGCATATCAAGAAGTCCTTGTATTCTGCTGGTATTTCCAGAATCAGAATAGAACGCACTGCCAACAAACTTATAATCAACATAGATGTTGCAAAACCTGGTATTGTTATAGGCAAAGGCGGAGCGACCAAAGATGAGCTCAAGGCTCAGATTGAGAAGATGACCAATCGTAACGTAAGCATCAATGTTTTTGAAGTAAAGTCACCTGATTTGGATGCACAGTTGGTTGCTGAAAACATTGCAAGCCAGCTCGAGAGAAGAATTTCCTTTAGAAGAGCAATGAAGCAGACAATGTCCAGGTCCATGCGTGCAGGTGCTCTTGGAATAAAGACACAGGTAAGCGGCCGTCTTGGCGGTGCTGAAATAGCGAGAACCGAACACTATCATGAAGGTTCAATTCCTCTACAGACAATCAGGGCTGACATAGACTATGGTTTTGCTGAAGCTGATACAACTTATGGCAAAATCGGCGTTAAGGTTTGGATTTACAAAGGCGAGGTTTTACCCGCTTCAAGCAACAAGAGTAATGAGGGAGGCGAGGCGTAATGTTGCTACCTAAAAGAGTAAAATACAGAAGAGTTCATAGAGGCAGAATGAAGGGTGTAGCCTCCCGTGGCAATACACTTGCTCATGGTGAATTTGGAATACAGGCTATGGAATGTGGTTGGATCACAAGCAATCAGATTGAGGCTGCCCGTATTGCTCTTACACGTCATGCAAGAAGAGGCGGCAAGGTGTGGATAAAAATATTCCCCGACAAACCTGTAACAAAGAAGCCAGCTGAAACAAGAATGGGTTCAGGAAAAGGTTCGCCAGAGTACTGGGTTGCTGTTGTTAAACCAGGAAGAGTAATGTTTGAAATTGCTGGCGTACCCGAAGAGGTTGCTAGAGAAGCATTGAGATTGGCAATACACAAGCTTCCTATAAAGTGCAAGATTATTGCGCGTAGTGACGCTGAAATGGAAGGTGAAGCAAATGAAGGCTAAGGATTATAAAGAGAGTTTGAGAGCAAAGAGTCTGGAGGACCTTAAAAAAGAAGAAATGGAATTGAAGGAGCAATTGTTCAAGCTTCGCTTCAAGCATGCGACATCACATGTCGATAATCCACATGAAATAACAGTAATAAAGCGCAATATTGCCAGAGTTAAGACCATTATAAGGGAAAAAGAACTGGCAGCCCTTGAGCAGTAGTCCTTGGAAGGAGGTAGTTTGTTTTGGCTGAGAGAAATATAAGAAAGACCAGAGTTGGTAGAGTCATTAGCGACAAAATGGATAAGACAATAGTTGTTGCGGTTGAAAACAGAAAGACTCATCCGCTTTACAAAAAGATAGTAAAAACAACATACAAGTTGAAAGCACATGATGAAGACAACAGTGCAAAAGTTGGAGATGTTGTTGAAGTTATGGAAACCAGACCTCTGAGCAAGGATAAGCGATGGAGATTGGTTTCGATTATTGAAAAGGCACAGTAGTGTAGGAGGTTTTGTAAATGATACAAACACAAACAAGACTAAGAGTCGCTGATAATACTGGAGCCAAGGAACTTATGTGCATTAAGGTACTTGGTGGCAGCAAGAAGCGTTACGCCAACATAGGCGATATAATAGTTTGTTCAGTTAAGAGTGCGGTTCCAGGCGGAGTCGTTTCAAAGGGTGAAGTTGTCAAAGCTGTTGTTGTTCGTACCAAGAAGGGTATCAGAAGACCTGACGGAACACACATTAGATTTGATGAGAACGCAGCAGTTATCATAAAAGATGACATGAATCCAAGAGGAACCCGTATTTTTGGACCTGTTGCTCGTGAGCTAAGAAGCAGTGATTTCATGAAAATCATATCACTGGCTCCAGAAGTACTATAAGGGGAGGTAGTTGTATGCATATCAAAAAAGGTGATACAGTTATCGTAATCACTGGAAAAAGCAAAGGTGAAAAAGGTAAAGTAATAAAAGCTCTCCCTGCTCAGAATAGAGTGGTTGTTGAGGGGGTTAACCTTGTAACAAAGCACAAGAAGCCTAGAGGTCAGTATGACACAGGTGGTATTGTAACACAAGAGGCTCCCATACATGTATCAAATGTCATGCTTGTTTGTCCTGAATGTGGCAAACCCACCAGAACTGGAAACAAGCAGATAATGGTGGACGGTAAGGCAGTAAAGGTGCGAGTATGCAAGAAGAAGGATTGTGGTGCAGACATCTTTACCGTGGACACCAGCAAGTGAGGAACTCAAGGAGGCTAAAAAATGTTAAGGCTTAAGGAAAAATATCAAAACGAAATAATTCCTGCAATGATGGAAAAATTCAACTATAAGAGTGTTATGCAGGTTCCTAAAGTTGAGAAGATTGTTGTCAATATGGGTCTCGGAGAAGCAAGAGAAAACCCAAAGGCCATTGATTCTGCAATAGAAGATCTTTCATTGATAACGGGACAGAGACCTGTTGTAACCAAGGCAAAGAAATCTATTGCTGCTTTCAAGCTCAGGGAAGGTATGAATGTAGGAATCAAGGTCACTCTCAGAGGAGCCCGCATGTATGCTTTTCTGGATAAGTTGGTGAACATAGTTTTGCCCCGTATTAGAGACTTCCACGGCGTTTCTCCAAATTCCTTTGACGGAAGAGGAAACTATGCCCTGGGAATAAAGGAGCAAATCATATTTCCAGAGATAGACTATGATAAGATTGACAAGGTCAGGGGTATGGATGTTATCATCGTAACCACTGCTAAAACCGATGAAGAGGCAAAAGAGTTGTTAGGGCTCATGGGAATGCCTTATCGACAGTAACGGGAGGTATTGATTGTGGCAAAAGAATCAATGAAAATAAAACAAAAAAGAGAACCCAAGTATTCAACCAGAGCATACAACAGGTGTCAACTTTGCGGACGTCCTCGTGCGTATTTAAGGAAGTTCGGCATATGCCGTATATGCTTTAGAGAGTTAGCGTATAAAGGCCAGATACCCGGTGTAAAGAAATCAAGCTGGTAGGCTATAAAGAAGGAGGCAGCAAATATGCAAGTGACAGATGTTATAGCTGATATGCTGACACGTATCAGAAATGCAGGCAGTGCAAAACACGAAACCGTTGATATCCCTTCGTCTAAGGTTAAGGCTTCAATTGCCGACATTTTGTTGGAAGAAGGATATATAAGGGAAGTAGTTAAAATCGATGATGGGAGACAGGGAATTCTAAGAATAACTCTGAAGTATACTCCTACGAAAAAGCATGTTATCTCCGGAATAAAGAGAATAAGTAAACCCGGCTTAAGAGTGTATGCTAAGAAGGACGAATTGCCCAGAGTTTTGGGTGGACTTGGAATCGCAATAGTTTCAACATCGAAGGGTATTATGACGGATAAGAAAGCAAGAAAGCTTGGCGTAGGCGGAGAAGTTCTGGCTTACGTTTGGTAAGAAAATCTGAAAAGGACAATTGGATTGTTCATAATTTTAAGATCGGAGGAAAGAAAATGTCGAGAATAGGAAAGAAACCTGTTGCAATTCCGGACGGAGTAAATGTAACTCTATCCAATGGAAATGTAGTTCAGGTTAAAGGACCCAAAGGGTCATTGGAAAACAAGTTTCATCCTAACATTTCTATAAAGATTGAGGACAACAATATTATTGTTGAGCGTTCATCGGATGAAAAGTTTGACCGTTCACTTCATGGATTGACCAGAACTCTTATTTTCAATATGATTGAAGGAGTAACAAAGGGATTTGAAAAAACATTGGAGATAAACGGTGTTGGATATAGAGCCGCAAAGCAAGGCAACAAACTCGTATTGAACCTAGGTTATTCACATCCTATTGAAATGGAAGAACCAGAAGGTATTACAGTGGAAGTGCCAGCTGCCAACAGAATAATTGTCAAGGGTGCCGACAAGCAGGCCGTTGGTGAGTTTGCTGCCAAGATAAGAAGCAAGAGGAAACCAGAGCCTTACAAGGGTAAAGGTATCAAGTACTCTGATGAAGTCATCAGACGTAAAGAAGGCAAGTCCGGCTCAGGTAAGTAGTAAGAAGGAGTGAGACTATAATGACAAGAAAAATGAGTAGAAATGATATACGCAAAAGAAGACATGATCGCGTCAGAAAGAAAGTCTTTGGTACCCCCGAGCGTCCGAGATTAAATGTTTATAGAAGTTTGTCTCATGTGTATGCTCAGATAATAGATGACACAACCGGAAGAACATTGGTTTCTGCTTCTACATTGGACAAATCCATCAGAGATAAGTTCGAGTCTTTTGGAAATGTAGAAGCCGCAAAAGCTGTCGGTACGCTGATTGCAGAGAGAGCAAAGGCGCAGGGCATAACAACGGTTGTATTTGACCGCGGCGGATACGTTTACCACGGCAGAGTTGCAGGTTTGGCAGAAGCGGCAAGAGAAGCTGGTCTGGACTTCTAATAACGGGGAGGATTATGGAATGGAACATATGAATATAGACGAAAAGAAATTTACTGAAAAACTTGTCCATCTTGGTAAGGTTACCAAGGTTGTCAAAGGTGGTCGTAATTTCAGATGGAGTGCTCTTGTTGTTGTCGGAGACGGACAAGGACATGTAGGTGCTGCACTGGGCAAGGCAAACGAAGTAGCTGACGCTATTCGTAAAGGTGCTGAGAAAGCCAGAAAGAATATTATCAAGGTTCCTATGGTTAATACTACGATCCCTCATGAGATTATAGGAAAATTTGGAGCAGCCAAGGTTCTGCTCAAACCAGCTAGCGAAGGTAGCGGAGTTATAGCAGGCGGCCCTGTAAGAGCGGTATGTGAGCTTGCGGGTATTAGGGACATTAGGACCAAATCCTTGGGTTCTCCCAATCAGATAAACATCGTATATGCAACAATTGAAGCTCTTAAGCAGCTTGTCACAGTGGAAGAGGTTGCCAAACTTCGCGGTAAGACTGTAGATGAAATTCTTGAATAGGGGGATTATGATGCTTAAGATAACATTAGTAAGAAGCACTACCGGTTCGAATAAAAAGCAGGTTGCTACCGTTAGAGCGTTAGGATTAAGAAAGACAGGTAGTTCTGTCACACATAAGGATAATCCTCAAATCAGAGGAATGATACAGAAGGTTAATCACTTAGTAAAAGTTGAAGAGATCTAAGGAGGTGTGAGTAATGAAACTTGGTGAGTTAAGACCTGCAAGTGGTTCTACAACTAAAGCTTTCAGAAAAGGAAGAGGACATGGTTCTGGAAACGGAAAAACAGCTGGTAGAGGCCATAAGGGTCAAAAGGCACGTTCTGGTGGTGGAGTAAGACCTGGCTTTGAAGGCGGTCAGACACCTCTTTATAGAAGGATACCAAAGCGCGGTTTCAATAACAAAAGATTTGCAAAGGTTTATGCTGAAGTCAATGTCGAAGACTTGAATATATTCGAAGATGGCAGCGTAGTAAGTGCAAAGGAACTTATTGAAGCAGGCCTTATCAAGAAAGAGCATGACGGCTTGTGTGTTCTCGGAACTGGTGAACTTGAAAAGAAGTTGACCGTTAGAGCTGCTAAGTACTCAAAGACTGCAGCTGAGAAGATTGAGAGCATAGGGGGAAAGGCTGAGGTGATATAAATTGAAGAGTTTATTCACTATTGTAGTCAACGCTTTTAAAATTCCCGAATTAAGAAAAAAGATTTATATGACACTATTGCTCGTCGTAATCTTTAGAATTGGATGCTTTATAGCTATTCCCGGCTTGGAAGCGGATGCTTTGACATCGCTTGCCGGGAACGGTCTTTTCAAATTTATGGATCTGTTGACAGGAAGCGCTTTTAGAAACATATCCATTTTTGCCATGGGTATATCACCATACATCAACGCTTCCATTATCATGCAGCTTTTGACCGTTGCCATTCCTGCTCTTGAGAAACTGCAGAAGGAAGGACAGGAAGGCAGAAAGGTTATAACTAGGATAACAAGATACGTTGCTTTGGGTTTAGGGCTTTTCCAGGCAATCATGCTCTACATCCAGGTTGAAGGATTTACAATAACAATTGGCAACAGCTTTATTTCATCCGCATTTACTTTCCTGCTTATTGTTATTTCTTTCACCACAGGTACCGCAATACTTGTATGGCTGGGAGAAAAGATTACTGAGGTAGGTATTGGAAATGGAATATCAATGATTATTTTTGCTGGTATTGTTGCAAACGCTCCAAGTGCTGCAAGGATGCTTTATGGATTGCTCTCAGGCAAGGAAATTCTTGCTGGATTACACTTGGTATTGAGAATAGTAATAGTATTGGCAATCTTGATTGTGTTCCTGGCTGTCATTATGGCGGTTGTATGGATGGAAGGCGGAGAGCGTAGAATACCAGTACAATATGCAAAGAGGGTTGTAGGAAGAAAAATCTATGGTGGACAGAATACTCACATACCCCTTAGAGTCAATTCTTCCGGCGTACTACCAATAATCTTTGCAATGTCAATGCTACAGTTCCCAGCAACAATTGTTGCGTTTACTGCAAGGGGTTCGAAATTTGACACTTGGTTGAATAATTTCAACAACTCATGGTGGTATTTGCTTCTGTATGCTGTTCTGATTGTTGCTTTTACATTTTTCTACAACATGGTATATTTCGATCCTGTAGACATAGCAAACAACCTGAAGAAGAATGGTGGATTCATTCCAGGCTTGAGGCCAGGACGACCAACTGTAGAATTCATAAAGAATTCATCCAGAAAGATAACAACATTTGGTGCTTTCTTCCTCGCAGCACTGGCAGTTTTGCCAAGCTTTTTGCAGAAGGTTTCGTCACTGTTCTACAAGAATTTGGGAAGTTTGAATCTCTGGTTTGGAGGAACCACAGTGTTGATTCTGGTTGGTGTTGCACTTGAAACAGTAAGACAGCTCGAATCACAGATGTTGATGAGACATTACAAAGGATTCTTGGAGTAATAGAACTTAATTTCATGGGAGTTTACTTGCTAAACTCTCATGAATGTTGAAAAGAAATGAGGTCTGGCAGTGAATATTATTTTTGTTGGAGCACCAGGTGCAGGTAAGGGAACACATGCAAAGAAACTATCAGAGATGCTGAACATACCTCATATATCTACAGGTGATATTTTTAGAGATAATATCTCCCAACAAACCGAACTGGGTATTGTAGCAGATAAGTATATTTCCAAAGGTATGTTGGTGCCGGATGAAATCACAATGTCCATAGTAAAAGACAGATTAAGCAAAGAAGATTGTGATGATGGTTTCATTCTGGATGGTTTTCCAAGAACTCTTGTTCAGGCTGAAGAGCTTGACAAGTTTCTTGAGGGAAAGAACAGGAAGGTTGATTATGTAGTCAACATTCTTGTTGAAGAGGATGTATTGATACAAAGGTTGTTGTCAAGAAGGGTTTGCTCTCAATGCAAGAGCACATTCAGCTTGTCTCAGACCTGCGTTAAGAACGACACTTGTCCTAAGTGTGGTGGTAAATTGGTGAAAAGAGATGATGATAAGATAGAGATAATCAAAGAGAGATTCATATCATATCATAATCAAACCGAGCCTTTGTTAAACTATTACGCTGCACGGAAAATATTGAGAAACGCAAAAGGTATGGAAAGTTATGAGCAAACGCTTAAGAACATATTGGAGGCAATAGACATAACAAAATGATTAATATCAAAACAAGGTATGAAATCGAACAAATGAAAACTGCAGGCAGAATAGTTTTTGAGGTTCTGGAACTGCTTAAAGAGAAGGTAGAACCAGGAATTACTACAAAAGAACTTGACAGAATTGCTACAAATTATATAATAAAGTGTGGTGCTTTTCCCTCTTTTAAAGGAGTTAAGGGCTCGCACCGCGCAAAGCCGTTTCCAGCAGCAATCTGTACCTCGATAAATGACGAGGTGATTCATGGTATACCTGGCAACAGGGTACTGAAAGAAGGAGACATAATCAGCATTGATGTTGGAGCACTATACAATGGCTATCATGGCGATGCAGCAAGGACTTATCCTGTAGGCAAATGTTCCGAAGAAGCTTTAAGATTGATAGAAGTAACCCAAAACAGCTTCTTTGAGGGTATCAAGAAAGCATATACGGGCAACCGTATAATAGATATATCCGGAAACATTCAGGATTATGTAGAAAAAAACGGATTTTCCGTGGTTAGGGAGTTTACCGGTCATGGAATTGGGAAAGAATTGCATGAGGGGCCGGAAATTCCAAATTATAGGTCACGGATTCCAGGACCTAGGTTGGTTTCCGGCATGTCACTGGCAATAGAGCCAATGGTGAATGCTGGTATGAGTAATATTAGAATGGCATCCGATCATTGGACTGTATTGACGGCGGATGGCAAATTTTCTGCTCATTATGAAAATACTGTAATTATTACAGATAATGAACCAATACTAACTACACTATATAAATAGGAGGAGTGTAATTTGTCAAAAGAAGATGTAATTGAAGTTGAAGGTACAGTAACAGATGTACTTCCAAACTGTTTTTTCAAGGTAACCCTTGACAACGGACACGTGGTAACTGCGCACATATCCGGAAAGTTAAGGACTAACTATATACGTATTCTGCAAGGCGACAGGGTAACTGTGGAAATTAGCCCCTATGACCTCAGTCGTGGCAGAATAACATGGCGCAAGTAGCTTTAAAGGAGGTTTGTTTTAATGAAGGTAAGACCATCAGTAAAACCCATTTGTGACAAATGCAAGGTTATAAAGAGAAAAGGAAAAGTAATGGTTATCTGTACTGCTTATCCAAAGCACAAGCAGAAACAAGGCTAGGTAAAATAATCACATTGGAAGCGGCTGCATGAAAGAAATTTCATGTCTAATGTGTTATTATATATTTATTATTATTCTATATTTATTGTAAAATTATTTGGAGGTGTTTTCTTTAATGGCTCGTATAGCAGGTGTAGACTTGCCAAGAGACAAGCGAATTGAAATCGGGTTGACATATATATACGGTATTGGCAGATCAACTGCAAAAGAAATCCTTAACAAAACCGGTATTAGCCCCGATACAAGAGTCAGAGATCTGACTGATGAAGAAGTAAATAGTTTAAGAGATGTTATAGATAAAGAATACCACGTTGAAGGTGATGTTCGCAGAGAGGTAAATCTTAATATCAAACGTCTCATGGAAATTGGATGTTACAGAGGTAGAAGACACAGGATGGGACTTCCTGTGCGTGGTCAAAGGACCAAGACTAATGCAAGAACCCGTAAAGGTCCTGCAAAGACCGTAGCAGGCAAGAGAAAGTAATGGGAGGTTTGACTAAAGCATGGCAGTAAAAACAGCTAAGAGAAGCAGAGTAAAAAGAAGAGAACGCAAAAACGTTGAACACGGTATTGCGCACATCCGTTCAAGCTTCAACAACACCATAGTAACTATCTCAGACAAGCAGGGAAATACATTGTCATGGGCTAGTGCCGGACAATTGGGATTTAGAGGATCTAAAAAGAGCACTCCGTTTGCGGCACAATCAGCTGCTGATACCGCTGCAAGAGCTGCGATGGAACATGGTTTGAAGACAGTTGAAGTTCTTGTTAGAGGACCAGGATCTGGTCGTGAGGCTGCAATTAGAGCATTGCAAGCTGCAGGTCTGGAAATCAGTGTGATTAAGGACGAGACTCCAATTCCTCACAACGGGTGCAGACCGCCAAAGAGAAGAAGAGTATAACGGAGGTGTAGATATTTAATGGCGAGATATACGGATGCAGTTTGCAGACTTTGTAGACGAGAAGGTCAAAAACTTTTCCTTAAAGGTGAAAAGTGTTATACAGATAAATGCCCAGTTGCACGCAGAGAGTATGCACCTGGACAGCACGGAAGAGCAAGAAAGAAGATGAGTGAATACGGACTTCAGTTGCGTGAAAAGCAGAAGGCCAGAAGAATTTATGGCGTACTCGAAAAACAGTTCCGCAACTATTTTGATAAAGCCAGCAAACAATCAGGTGTTACCGGTGAAAATCTGCTTGCTATATTGGAATCAAGACTTGACAACGTTGTATACCGCATGGGATTGGGTACGTCAAGAGCGGAAGCAAGGCAGCTTGTAAGACATGGACATATTACGGTTAATGGAAGAAGAGTTAATATTCCATCATATTTGCTGTCTGTAAATGATGTTGTTGCCCTTGCTGAACAAAGCAGAGGAACCAAGAGAATCGAAGAGGTTTTGGATATTACTTCAGGACGTACAGTTCCTAACTGGCTGGACTTTGACAGTGACAAATTGACTGCAACAGTAGTTGGAGTTCCAACGAAAGAAGATTTGGATGTAGAAATTCAGGAGCACTTGATTGTTGAGTTGTACAGTAAGTAATAAATTTTTCCAGGGAGGGTAAAATCATGAATGAATTTGTAAAGCCAAGAATTGAGAATGTTTCAACGGAAGAGACTCCTGAAGGCATAAAAGGCGTTTTTGTCGTTGAACCTTTGGAAAGAGGGTACGGAACTACCTTAGGTAATTCGTTAAGAAGGATTTTACTTTCTTCTCTACCAGGTTCCGCTGTCACAACTGTTAAAGTTGAAGGTGCCCTGCATGAGTTCTCTACCATAGATGGTGTGGTGGAAGACTTAACGGAAATCATATTGAACATCAAGGAGATAGCTGTAAAGCTTCATACCAATGAAAGAAAAGTTGTATATATCGACAGCAGCGAACAGGGAATCGTAACTGCAGGAGATATCAAATGTGATTCCGATGTAGAGATTTTGAACCCAGATCATCACATTGCAACGCTTAGTGGAAAAGGCAGACTGTATATTGAGATGATAGTGGAGAACGGCACAGGTTGGAAACCAGCGATAAAGAACAAGATGCCCAATCAGGCTTTTGGAGACATTCCGATTGATTCTATTTTTACCCCTGTGAAAAAAGTAAACTTCTTTGTAGAAGACACTCGTGTAGGCAATGTTACAGACTTTGACAAGTTGACCTTGGAAGTGTGGACAAACGGAGCCTTGATGCCCGATGAGGCAATCAGTCTTAGTGCCAAGATTCTTACTGAACAACTCAGTCTATTTGTCAACCTGACACAGCAGGAAGAGGAAGAAGAAGAGCCTGTTGAAGATACTGCTGCATCCAAGAAAGAGAAAATTCTTGAGATGAACATAGAAGAACTTGATCTGTCTGTCAGATCATACAACTGTTTGAAGAGAGCTGCAGTAAATACTGTAGGAGATCTTGTAAACAAAACAGAAGAAGATATGATGAAAGTTCGCAACTTGGGTAGAAAGTCTCTAGAGGAGGTAGTTGCAAAGCTTGTTTCTCTCGGACTTTCACTTAAATCCAGCGAAGAGTAGAAATCTAGGGAGGGAATAATTAATGGGATATAGAAAACTTGGGCGTCCTACTGATCAGAGGAAGGCTATGTTAAGAGGTCTCGTTACCGCCTTGCTCCAACACGGCTCAATAGTTACCACTGTGACAAGAGCAAAAGAGGTACAGAGCATTGCTGAGAAACTGATCGCTGCTGCAGTAAAAGAAGCCGATAACTTTACTACAAAACAGGCTACAGTTAGCAGGGTAAAAGTAGACGGCAAAGGAAAGCCAATAACAACCGTAGTTAAGTCGAAGAATGGTCGTGAATACAGAGTTAGAGAAAGAGAAATCACAACCGAGCTTGTAAGAGTTGACAATCCTTCAAGACTTGCGGCAAGAAGAAAGGCAATTGCCTGGATATATCAGCCAAAGGATGAAGAAGGAAACAAGATTAACGTTGTCAACAAGCTGTTCGATGAGATAGCTGTACAGTACAAAGGAAAGAGCGGCGGTTATACAAGAATCTACAAACTTGATGCAAGGCGCGGCGACGGTTCTGTAATGGCCAAACTCGAACTTATATGAGGAAAACAAAAAAGGCAATAAGGAATTGTTGGGATTCATAATACTTCTACAAAAGTTTTATGATTCCCTTTTTCATATTTGGGTATATACCTTTTTCGGAGGAAATGATGGAATATTTTATAAGCTTTGACAATGTATACTATTCATATGACTTCAATGATGAGGAAGACAGCACGTATTATGAAAACTATGCTGTATCAGGTATCAACTTTTCAGTAAAGGAAGGAGAGTTCCTCGCTATAATTGGGAGGAATGGTTCAGGCAAGTCCACCATTGCAAAGCTTGCCAATGCCCTCATATTTCCATCTGAAGGTGTCGTTACAGTTTTGGACATAGATACAACCAACGAAGAATATCTATATGAAATCAGGCAAAATGTAGGTATGGTATTTCAGAATCCAGACAACCAGATAATAGGTACAAGCGTTGAGGAAGACATAGCATTCGGTCCTGAGAACCTGGGTGTTCCAAGAGAAGAAATGATAAAGAGAATAGAGTTTGCATTGAAGTATACCGGACTGACAGAACTAAGACACAACGAGCCTCATTATCTTTCAGGAGGCCAAAAGCAGAGAGTCGCAATAGCAGGCATTTTGGCTATGAAGCCGAGGTGCATAGTGCTTGATGAAGCAACCGCCATGCTTGATCCGATTGGTAGAAAAGAGGTAATGAGCCTTATAAAGAGGTTGAATGAGGAAGACAAGATAACTATAATCCATATAACGCATCATATGGATGAGGTAACGAATGCGGACAGGGTATTATTGATAGACAATGGCCGGATTATAATGGAGGGGACGCCGAAGGAGATTTTTATTCGTTCGGAAGAATTAAAGGAAGCGGGACTTGAACAACCTCAGATTACGACACTGGTCAACGAGCTTGCAGATGAGGGAATTGATTTGCCAAGAGATATAATAACTGTCGATGAAGCGTTAGAGCATATTAAACCGTTGATTGCGAGGTAAAGGGATGTCAATTAGAGTTGAAAACCTGTTTTATTCATACATGAGAGGGACACCTTTTGAAAAAGAAGCCCTGATAGATGTTAGTATTGAGTTGAAAAAAGGAGACTTCATAGGTATTATTGGACACACCGGTTGTGGAAAATCGACTTTGGTGCAGCATTTGAATGGAATATTAAGACCTGAAACTGGCAGGGTTTATATAGACGAACAGTTGATTAATAATGCGAACATAAGAGAGATAAGGAGAAAGGTAGGTCTGGTTTTTCAATACCCTGAATACCAGCTGTTTGAGGAGACTGTATTCAAGGATATAGCATTTGGCTTAAAGAGAGAAAATCTGACTGAGGAACAGATGGCTGAGAGAGTATTGGAGGCTGCTGAAATAGTTGGCTTGGACAAATCCATTTTGGATAAATCCATTTATGAGATATCAGGCGGACAGAAGAGAAGATGTGCAATAGCTGGTGTTATTGTAATGAAACCTGAATACCTTATACTTGACGAACCAGCGGCTGGACTTGATCCTGCTGGTAGGGATGAAATTCTTGCATTTATAAAAAAGCTTAACAAGGAAAAGGGAGTAACAGTAGTACTGGTATCCCACAGTATGGATGACATAGCAAGGCTTACTGACTATGTTGTTGTAATGAACAAGGGCCGAGTAGTCATGACAGGCTGTCCGAGGGAAATATTCATGCAGGCAGACAAACTTGACGAGATAGGACTATCAATTCCCCAGGTGACAAGGTTGATGTGCAACCTAAAGAAGATTAATCCGGACATACGTGAGGATATTTTGACTATTGAGGAAGCAAAAGAAGAAATTTTACGACATATAAGGAGTAAGAGATGAACATATCAATTGGACAATATGTACCCGGTGAATCCATATTCCATAGATCAGACCCCCGTACAAAGTTGACAATGACTTTTGCTTATATGGTAATTGTTCTTTTGATAAACAATTTTGTGGGTTATGCCATTGCCATGTTCTTTTTGATTCTGGCTATTGTTTCTTCCCGCGTAGGAATCCGCATGGTTTTAAGAAGCCTGAGGCCAATAGTGTTTTTAATTATATTTACAGTAATTCTTAATATCTTTTTGTATCAGGGGGAAACACTTTTATTAAGCATAGGATTCATCGACATATACAAGGAAGGCATCCTCTTCAGCATACAAATGATACTGAGAATTCTTCTACTTGTGGCTGGAGCTTCACTTTTGACTTATACAACCACCTCAATCATGCTTACTGACGGTCTGGAAAGAATTATGTCTCCCTTGAGTGTTATTGGCTTTCCTGCCCATGATATTGCAATGATGATTTCAATTGCCTTGAGATTCATACCTACCTTTGCAGAAGAAACTGAAAGAATCATGCGTGCACAGGCATCAAGAGGTGCGGATTTTGATTCAAAAAAACTACGGGAAAAAATACGCAGTTTCATACCTGTATTGGTGCCACTGTTTATTGGTGCCTTTAGAAGAGCTACAGATTTGGCAACTGCAATGGAAGCAAGATGCTACAGAGGTGGAAAGAATCGTACAAGGTACAGAGTGCTGCAATTTTCAAAGGCAGATATTGTATTGACTTCGTTTTTTATTGTGTTTGGTGTTCTTGTTATCCTGAGCAGAATCTTTTTCTAGGGGGTGTCCATATGCGCATTGTATTTACTGATGAAATGAAGAAAATTGACAAGTATTGTGAAGAGACATTGGGGTTAAACACAATTGCTCTTATGGAGAATGCAGCCAGCAGCATAAAGGATTGTGTTGTAAATCATGCAGGCAATTCCAAAAGAATTGTTGCAATATGTGGTGGTGGAAATAATGGGGCTGACGGATTGGCAGCATTGAGAAAGCTTGGCAATTTGGGATACAGTGTCAATGCAATTATGGTAGGCGAAAAAGCAAATGAAAACGTGGAATTACACAGACGGATACTGGAAAAAGAAAATGTGGAGATGCATAAGGCAAAGAGTTGTGATATAGATTTTGTGTTAAAGGATTGCGATGTTATTCTTGATTGTATCTTCGGCATCGGTTTCAAAGGAGAAATAGGGGAAGAGCCAGCTCGTGTTATTGACTGTATAAACAGGTCTGGGAAACTGATTATTTCCGTAGATATGCCTTCAGGAGTATACGGAGATAGTGGAAAAGTGTCGCATTACTGTGTAAAGGCTGATATTACTGTGGTTCTTTCAGACTTGAAAACTGGAAACGTAATTTATCCTGGAAGGGAATACTGCGGAAAGCTTTATGTGTCCGACATCGGTATTCCTTCTTTTGTGAAAAAAATGTTTGCTGGAAACAATGAATATTTGGATGAAGGATTTAATCTATCAAATATTGTTGGAAATAGGGAGAAAGACACCCATAAAGGGGATTATGGGAAAATATGTGTTGTTGCTGGCAGCAGGGGCATGACTGGTGCAGCCATGCTATGTGCTGAAAGCGCTTTGAGAAGCGGGGCAGGATATGTGTTTATGCTTTCTCCAGCAGGTCTATTGACTGTTTTTGAGAGTGTATTAAGGGAACCTGTCAAGATACCCATAGGAGACAATGATGACGGTTTCTTTAGAGAAGAGCATATTGAAGAGGTCCTGAAATATGTTCTTACTTGTGATTCTGTAGTAATAGGACCAGGTCTTGGCATCAGGGAGACGACAAAAGTATTTGTAAGAAGATTGATAAGTGAATTGAAGAACAAGGATGTAAAAGTAATTCTAGATGCAGACGGCATTAATGCCTTTGAAGGAAGAAGCAACGAACTTGCAGGAGAGAATATTGTAATTACTCCCCATTATGTAGAATTCAGTCGTTTGACAGGAAGTAGTTTGGGAGATAGAATCAAGGATGCTGGGTACTTTAATGACAAGGGAATAATAACTGTTTTGAAAGGCGCATCAACCATAACAAGCAGCAAGGCTTCATTTACGGTAAACGGTACAGGTAATCCTGGAATGGCTGTATGCGGTTCCGGTGATGTACTTTGCGGTATAATCGCTGCATTTGCTACAAGAATGAATCTATATGATGCTGCAAGATATGGAGTGTTGGTTCATGGTCTTTGTGGAGACAAGGCAAGGGAGCTTTATGGAGAAGAATCAATGCTTTCAGGCGACTTGATTAATATGCTTCCACAGGTTTTGAGAATAGATTGGTGAGGTAATTGTATGGATTTCAGGTATAACAGGGCGTGGGCGGAAATTGATTTGGATGCGATAAGCAATAATGTCAGGGAAGTTAGACGTATTACCAAACCTAATGCGGAAATTATGGGGATTGTGAAGGCTGACGGATATGGCCATGGCGCCATGGAGGTCGCAAACACGCTTATTGATAATGGAGTATCAAGGCTTGGAGTTGCTATTTTGGATGAAGCCATACAGCTCAGAAAGAATGGAATAGAGGTACCAATATTGGTTCTAAGCTATACAGATCCTAGAAGAGCAAAAGAACTTATTAAGTATGATATAACTCAGACAATATACAGCCATGAACTGGCCAAATATTTGTCGGATGTGGCTTTGGCTGAAAACGCAACAATCAAGGTTCATGTAAAAGTAGATACGGGAATGGGAAGGGTTGGATTCCTGCCTGGTTATAGTGCTGTAAAGGATGTAATGAAGATATCTTCATTAAAAGGACTAATCGTGGAAGGTTTGTTTACCCACTTTGCTCAGGCGGACACGGAAGACAGGACTTACACCCGTAATCAGTTTGAGATGTTCATGAGCATAGTAAATGAACTAAAGAGGATAGGCATACACATACCTATTTTACATGTTGCAAACAGTGGTGCCATAGTTCAGTATCCCTCAATGCATCTTGACATGGTACGGGCAGGTATTATTCTGTACGGACATTACCCGTCCGAATATACCAGAAAGTATGATTTGAATCTAAAGCCTGCAATGACATTAAAGGCTGGCGTGAATATGGTCAAGACTGTGGAAAAGGATACAAGTATAAGTTATGGGAGTACATACAGAACAGATGCTAAAAGAACAATAGCAACAATCACCATTGGATATGCAGACGGATATTCAAGACTTTTAAGCGGCAAATCAAAGGTACTTATAAATGGGGAGTATGCACCGATAGTGGGAAGGATTTGCATGGATCAGTGCATGGCGGATGTTACAGATTTTGAAAAGAAACCTGAGATTGGTGATGAAGTTGTTCTATTTGGTTCGCAGATGAATAAAAGTATAACATGTGAGGAACTGGCAGACATAATGGGGACGATAAATTATGAGATAATTAGTTTGGTTGGCAAAAGGGTCCCTCGCATTTACATAAAGAATGGCGAGATTATCAATGTCCTAAACTATATTTGTCCTGACAATTAGTGACATTGACTTTGGAATGGTAGGAAAATAAAATAAAATTGAAAAATTTTTATTGATAATGTATTCACTTCGGAAAAAATGGATACACTTTAGTTGGAGGGTTTGGTTAATGCCTGAATTCAAAAAAGTACTTATTACTATTTCATCTGACTTACTTAATGAAGCAGAAGCCCTGGCAAAGGAGAACAATTCTTCTTTGGATCAAGTTGTTCAAACAGCATTGCATGATCTTCTTAAGAAGACAAAGCAGGAAGAACTGGTCAGGCAAATGGAAAAAGGCTATCAGGAAATGGCAGATATAAATCTAAAGATAGCTGAGGAGTTTCTGCATATTGAAAATGAAGTAATGTCTATATTGGAGTCAGATGATAAAAACGGCATAAAACCTCCAAAAACATAAGTGGGAGTGAATCTTGTGATCAAAAGAGGAGATATTTATTACGCGGATTTAAGTCCTGTAGTTGGTTCGGAACAAGGTGGTGTACGACCTGTTTTGGTTGTGCAGAACGATATTGGAAACAAATATAGTCCAACCATTATTGTTGCTGCCGTAACATCACAGGTGAATAAATCGAAGCTGCCCACTCATTTGGAATTGAATGCGAACGAGTATAAAGGGCTAAGTAAAAATTCAGTTGTTTTGTTGGAACAGTTGCGGACTATCGACAAGAGGCGTTTGAGAGAAAGAGTCTGCGTTTTAGATCCGGTACTTATGAAGAAGATTGATAAGGCACTTTTGATTAGTTTGGGATTGGCAAATCCAGGGGATACATAGTAGTTACAGGTTGTACCTGACTGTGTATTCTATTCTTTTTTCCACGCGCATGTGTTTCCTGAATTTGTCCAGGGATGTAAAATTATATTTCTTGCAGCATTTTTTGCACAGAGACAGATTGCCTTTGTAAGTCAACTTAAGGCTTACGCTTTTATGAAACTGAAAACACTTTCTTAGTTTTATTTTTCTACAGTATTCGCACCTGGGGAAGATTTCAGGAAAGAAGACAAACAAGGTGGTTACTGCAAAAACAACAATGATTCTTATCATCATATCACATCCCTTTGTAATAAATATGATTAAAGGTGAAATTAAATAACCAATACAAAGCAAAAAAGGAACCAGAGAAAACTCTCTGGTCCCTTTTGGTTAGAGGCAAACCTTATTGAGGTTTACCTGTATAATAATTGTTTCCGGTATAGCTTTCAAAAACTTTACGAACAATGTTTCCGCCGATTGTACCAGCTTCTCTGGAAGTCAAATCGCCATTGTAACCTTCCTTAAGATTAATTCCGGTTTCATTGGCAATCTCGTATTTCAGCTTGTCAAAGGTAGTCTTGTTTCTGCTTCTTGCCATTTTCAATACCTCCATTTTTTATACCGGTTTACTACCGGCAATTATATTATTATCTCATATATTATTATTATTCAGGGTAATTATTCCCTAACGTTAACAGGACTGTGCCTGAACAAAAGACTGATTGAATAGATTCCTGCAATACCAACTACTGAGTATATAATCCTGCTTACAAGGTTCGTGGCACCTCCAAACAGAGCAGCTACGATGTCAAATCGGAACAGCCCCACCGACAACCAGTTTATAGCACCGATTATAACCAGTATTAATGCGAATCTATCAAAACCTGTTCTGGCCATTTGATTCAGCTCCTTTCTGTGACATAAGTTATGCCACCGTTCTTATGTTTCCCTTGTTGAATTTATTTAATACATGTTTGTTCATTGTTGAAATTTTAGCATTCCCATGTTATTATTCACTGAAAAAACTTTTTTATGAGGTTATTTACATGAATTTATACTTTGTTTTAAGTTGTCAGGCTGATGAAAAAATAATTGCAGAATTAAAAAAATATGGCAATGTGATTCTTGTTTATCCGCATCCAAATCTCAATGAAGCTGTATGCTGTCATGCAGACATGCAGATAACTTGTATTAACCAAAACACTCTTGTATATGCAAAGGACATTAATAAAAAAACATTGAATTCTTTGAAGGATACTGGAATAAAACTGATTGAAGGTAATACGCAAATTTTGCCAAAATATCCGGGAAATATTGCATATAACGCGCTGAAAGTGGGAAGAAATATATATCATAATACAAAATATACCGATTGTATTGTGAAAAGAGTTTTTACAGACAAAGGATTCAATTTTGTCAATGTTCGGCAGGGTTATGCAGGTTGTTCCTCCATATGTGTAAAAGATTTTATTCTGACAACCGACAAAGGCATCGAAAAAAAAGCAAAAGAGCTGGGAGACAAGTGCTTTTGCTTCAACGGTGACGATATAATTCTAAAAGGTTATGATAGGGGATTCATAGGCGGTTGCAGCGGATATATTGAAAATTTGGGTCTTTTGCTTACAGGTAGCCTTGAATATCACAGGGAAGGTTGTAAGGTAAAGGAGTTCTTATTAAAACAAGGTATTGATATTTTGGAACTGAACGACGATCTTCTTGAAGATATCGGAGGAATACAAATATACAAGTTGTAGCATGCACGAGAACAACCTGTATGAGCATATAATGAAAACAGGAAGTCAGGGAGGTTAGCTTATGTATCCTTTCAGGATTACATCTGTCAGCAACAGGGAGGAACTGGTGCGTTTTTTAATGATAAAACTGCCTGGTGCCCGGTATGACGAGCCTTTTGTAAAATGCAGGATTGGAATCAACCAGATTTCCAAGGTTTTGGCCGAATATATTTGGGATTATGTATTGATAAGAAAAATAAAATACTATTTGATAAAGTCAAAGATATTTGAAAAAGATGACAGATACGTTGTTTTTGAAAGGATAATAGATGTTGCATCCTGTATAAGGGTTCATCCCGATATAGTTGAACACAGCTTGAGTGAATACTTGAAATTGCACAGAACAATTTCAGTTGACGGTTTTGCAAATTTCAGGTTGCGTGAGCTAATAAACAGAATAAAGGCTCTGTCTGATATTTGTATAAGTGAATATCTTGCTCAAAAGGAATATGAGGAATATATTGAACTTCTGAAGAATTTTGTCAAGCAACAGAAATCTGAATACAAGGAAGTGCATATTATTACTGGGGAAGATGGACAGCACAGAATCTATAACGATGAGGGAATGGATATTACATTCAAATGTCTGGAAGGCTTTGTGGACAGCAAAATGGCAATAAATGCAAGCCTTGATGATCTGATGGTTACTACTTTAATCGCTGTTGCACCTAATAGAATCATAATTCACAATGAAAACAAAAGTGGAAATCCTGAACTTGTAGAAACCATCAAGGGTGTTTTTGCAGGAAGAATAATTATTTCAAACAATTAATTGGCCTTGCTTTTTGGTTTGACAACAAGACTTTTTGCAATAAGGACTATTGAATCTATATTTATCGATGTTATTCTTTCTATTTCCTCAATTATTTTTGCTTTCAGTTTTTTAAACAGCTCCGGTATATTGTATCCATAGTACAAAACAAACTCAATATTCAGGCTGATACCTGATTCGCTTGTTTCAGCCCTGAATCTTCCGAGTTTTGCAACTCCTTCTTCTTTCAACACAATATGTTCCACCAGCTGGTAAAGTGTATAGTCTGATATGGTGTATTTTCCAAGATAACTAAATGTTGGCCTTACAACTGACTTTTCACCCAGGGATTCATAATCACCTATACCTTTTCTTCTTAATATGTTCAAAGGATCCAGCATGAAACCTGAAAAGTCTTTTTTCAGCTCCAGGGTAGGGACGGGAATTACATGCTTTCCTTCACTTCTTCTTGTATTTAATGCCTGCTGTATTTCAAACTTGCTTGATATTTCTTCGATATATATGGTTTTATCTATCTTGTTTAACCCAAGCCTTTTAGCAATTCTTTTTACCATGTTGTCGGAAGTACCAAGAATAAGAATGCTTTTGGCATTGCGCAGCTTTAACTGCTGTGCAACTTCAAAAGCGTGATCATCGCTGGTAAAAACGGCAGTCTTAATAGAGCCAATACGGGTCTTTTCCCTCTTGGCTGACTTGCCGGCAATAATCTCATTACCCCTGATTAAAAGGCCGTCATCAATTATATATTCAATATTTCTTTCCTTTGCCACCCACAATGCTCTGTGGCTTTTTCCGGTACCACTTGCTCCTACAAGCGCATATACCTCCAAAATACATACACCTCTTAATCCAGTTCTTTCAACCCTGATACTTTCTTAATACCTCTTATCAATGCATCTTTTGAAGTGCCCCAAGGCTTGTCGTTGTTTCTGTAATCAAACTTTTGTGTAAACCAGGAAACTTCCTTTTCAAGTCTCTCAAGGTTGTTAACTTGCATGGAAAACAGGTTCCTGAAAAACTCATCCTGCTGGGATGAACTTAAGTGTTGTTTTGCTCCTTCAATCAACAGCTTCAAGTGAGGCATGCAAAAACCAAGTCCGTCATTGAATCTTTCTCTGAACTCTTTCTCTCTTACATACAGGTAAAAGATTACCTCAATGTACCTGCTCATAGTATACGACAACTTGCTGCAAATGCAGCATTCTTCAAGATGCTCTGAAATATATTTGTATACTTCGTCGACATTGCCTGAGGACTTTTTACCTCTACCAAAAAGACCTCTTTTTTCACCTTGGGATTTGCTTTCAACTCGCATCAGTTTGGACAATCTTTTGTTTTGCTCAAGCAAATAGGTGTCAAGAATGAGACCAAGTCCCAAACGATTGGTTTGTGTGTTGTACATCATTCCATAATGTCTTGCGCAGAAACCTGTATCGTTTGTTTCAATTCTGTTGTCAGGTTCCATTAAGGAAGGTCCCAAATAGTAGTCAACTGTTTCTTTTTCAAAACGTGATTCCAATTCGCACAAGGGACATTCGCATTTTTCAGCAAAAACTTCATTTACAGGGATTGTATAAATAGTTTCTTTCATAAGTCTTTTGGTACCTCCCACATTAAAGTTGTCAGCATCTATTCTAGCACAGAAACGAATGATTGACAATGCAGTTGTGTTGGCGTAAAATTGATGCTTGATATAGTTGAAAGAGTGAAGGTCATGTACAAAGTTGAGGAAACGAAAAAGGGAATCAGGGTATATGGTGTGAAAGACTTCAACCCTAAACACGTATTCGAATGCGGTCAGTGTTTCAGGTGGAATCTAAACCCCATGGGACACTATTGTGGTGTAGCAGGTGAGAATTACGCAGAGATTAAATATTCAGATGGGGTGCTTGAGATTATTGGTTCCACAAAAGAAGAATTTTATACTTTCTGGTTGGATTATTTCGATCTGGAAAGAGATTATTCGAAAATAAAGGGTGAGCTATCTTTAAAAGATGAGTATATGAGGCGGGCCATAGAATTTGGCAAGGGTATTCGAATTCTACGCCAGGAACCTTTTGAAACACTTGTATCGTTTATAATTTCTGCAAATAACAACATTCCGAGAATAAAGAAGTGCATTGAAAACCTTTGCAGAAACTATGGAGAAAAAATCAAGGATGATGTGTATGCTTTTCCAAAACCCCATAATCTTGCCAATGTTTGTGAAAACGAATTGTCTGACTGTATAAAAGCGGGTTATCGGTGTAATTATATTGTAGAAGCTTCGCGCTTGTTTGTCGAACAACCTTTTTCAAAAGAAAGTTTTCAAAAAATTGACATTGCAAACGCAAGAAGGTTTATGAGACAATATAAAGGCGTTGGACCTAAAGTCGCAGACTGCATACTACTTTTCACAGGAAGTTATTACAATGCTTTTCCTGTGGATGTGTGGGTGAGAAAAGTTATGACAAACCTTTATAATGTGTCGACCCACAAGGAAATTGATGAGTTTGTGCAAGAATATTTTGGAAGTATTGCCGGGTTTGCGCAGCAGTATTTATTCTACGCAATACGCGAAGGATTTCTGAAAGTCGAAGTAACCTGAATTTGCTTGTTGCGTTTTGCGAAAAACATGATATAATACTAATGAAAAACCAAATAACTTATCCTGAAATGTTCGACGAGGAACCTTAATTTTGAACCTACATGACAAAAAAGGGAATCCGACTTGGGATACGGATGTCAGGCCTCAGGCACAAATGCCATTCGCAAGAATCAGGGGAAGGCAGAAGTATACCATAGGATACCCACCTAGCGAGGCTAGGTGTCAAAATAAGGTGGCGGCATTTTGGGATATTTTCTTCTGTTTATGTCTGGCCGGATGAAACTAAACTTATGTTTCATCCGGTTTATTCTTTACTTTACATGTACCATGTTGTATAATTGTATTCACAATTATAATAATAGGAGGATTTTTGTGGGATTATTAAAAGATGCAAAGTCAATATATAAAAGAGATCCTGCTGCTAGAAGCACCTTGGAAGTTATCCTTCTATATCCAGGTTTCAAGGCTCTTTTATATCATAGATTTTCATCGTTCTTCTATAGACACAAGATGTATTTTATAGCAAGATACTTGTCACAAAGAGCAAGTAGAAAAACTGGAATTGAAATACATCCTGGCGCAAAAATCGGTGAAGGATTGTTTATTGACCATGGGAATGGTGTAGTAATAGGCGAGACGGCTGAAATAGGGAACAACTGTACGATATATCATCAGGTAACTCTGGGCGGAACTGGTACGCAAAAACATAAAAAAAGGCACCCAACCGTTGGTGACAATGTACTTATCGGTGCAGGAGCCAAAATACTGGGTCCTGTCACGATTGGAAATAACTCACTGATAGGTGCCGGTTCTGTTGTTCTGAATGATGTTCCTGACAACTGCACTGTAACAGGAATGAAAGCGAGGATTGTAAAGATGTATGGACAGAAGGTAGCTCCCTCTGAAACACTTGAGCATACAAAAGTTCCTGATCCTATAAATCAGGAATTGATGAAGATAATGGAAACGATAAAGGAAAGGGAGAAACACCTTCAGGCATTGATTGAAGAACTCAATCACAAGATTAGTGAACTGGAATGCGTGAAAAAGAAATATGAACAGAAAATGGAGATAGATAAAAATGAAGATATACAACACACTGAGTAGACAAAAAGAAGAATTCAAACCTTTGGAAGGCAACGAAGTAAGAATTTATTCCTGCGGTCCTACCGTGTACAATTATGCCCATATCGGCAACTTAAGAACATATATCTTCATGGACACCCTTAGAAGAGTGTTGAGGCTGAATGGGTATAAGCTGAAGCATGTAATGAATATTACCGATGTAGGCCATCTTGTGTCCGATGCGGATGAAGGCGAGGATAAAATGGCAAAGGCTGCAAAAGCACAGCAAAAAACACCGGAAGAAATTGCAGAGTATTATACAAATGTATTTTTTGATGATATAAAGAGCCTGAACATTGAAACACCTGAGATTGTTGTGAAGGCAACTGAACACATAAGAAGCATGATTGAGTTTGTTGTATCGTTGGTAGAAAAGGGATATGCTTATGAAACCAGTGATGGAATATATTTTGATATTGAAAAGTTTCCAGAGTACGGCAAGCTTTCTAGAATAAACCTGGAGGACCAGATGGCCGGAGCAAGGGTTTCTGTAAATGATGAAAAGAGACACCCTGCAGATTTCGCAGTGTGGAAAAAGGCTCCGAAAGAGCACATCATGCAATGGGCAAGCCCTTGGGGAATGGGATATCCAGGCTGGCATATCGAGTGCTCTGCCATGGCAAGGGATTATCTTGGTGATGAATTTGATATCCATACTGGCGGTGTGGACCACATACCCATACACCATGAGAATGAAATTGCTCAGTCTGAAGCCTTGACTGGAAAGGAGACTGTCAAGTACTGGATGCATGCCGAATTTCTTTTGGTTGACGGCGGCAAGATGTCAAAAAGTCTTGGCAACACATACACAATAAAGGACCTTAAGGAAAGAGGATATGAGCCACTTGCCTACAGGTATTTCTGTCTGAACGGTCATTACAGGAACAAGCTAAACTTTACTTTTGACGCTTTGACAGCAGCATCCAAAGCACTGGATAGACTCTATGATGCATTAATGCAACACAAGGAAGGCCAGGATGATGTTTCTGATGAGTTGATTAAGGATTTTGAAAAAGATTTTCTTGACGCTGTAAATGACGATTTGAACATCCCTCAGGCATTGGGTGTTGTATGGAAGGCGCTAAGGAACTCCGAAAAGAGTAGAAAGATATATGATTTTGTTATTAAGACTGATAATGTATTGGGGCTTGATATGGAGAATCAGGTTATCAAGAGGGAAGAAGCTCAGAAGAATGCAAAAAGCAAAGTTAGTGAAGAGGTTCATGAGCTTATACGCGTTAGGGCAGAGGCTAAAAAGAACAAGGATTATGCCAGGGCTGATGCTATCAGGGACCAATTGAAAGAGATGGGCATCAAGATAATTGATACTCCTGAAGGAACGAAAATTGTGGATTGATATCTATGAATGACGAAAAATTGGTAATGCTTGCTCAACAGGGCAGCGACCAGCATATGGAATCTTTGTTGGTTAAGTACAAAAGTCTTGTCAGGACTGTTACAAGAGCTTATTTTCTAACCGGAGCTGATGGCGAGGATTTGCTGCAGGAAGGTATGATAGGCTTGTACAAGGCTATACTGTCGTTTGTCCCGGGCAAGAATGTCAATTTCGGAAAATATGCGGAAATTTGTATAAAGAGACAGGTGATAAGCGCTGTTAAATCAGCAAACAGGCTTAAACACCTGCCTCTTAATTCTTATGTATCGATTTACAAGGAGAATGATGACGACTGTGATATGGATTGTCTTACCACTTCGGATTTGTCAAACCCTGAGGAGATTGCGATAAGCAAGGAATCGACTGAGATATTTAAACAAAAGATAGACACACTTCTTAGTGATTTTGAAAAACAGGTCCTTATTATGTTTCTTAATGGGGATTCATATGCAAGCATTGCAGGCACATTAAACAAGGACCCCAAGGCTATTGACAATGCATTGCAAAGGGTAAAAAGAAAACTCAAGAATGCTTAATAAGCATACCAGAGTTCCAAGGTTTTCGATTCTTTATTGAATACAAGCGTAACATAGTGTTCCAAACCATCAATTACTTTATAGTACAATACGCAAAGATCCTCAAAGTCTTCCGATTCTTTGTAGAATTCAACTTCAAATAGCCAATCGGAATTAACAAGTTTATTTTTATAATTTTCATAACCTGCCAAATTTACATTCAAATATTCGGCGGACCATTCATGCTTTTTAACATTTGTTGTTACATCCGTACCAATAAGTTCAGAAAAAGTCTGGGTTTTGTATGGTCCTTCGGTAAACATGGGGATATCTTCGGGGAACAAATCTATCATGCCAAGTTTTACAGCTTTGGATTTCAAATCTGGATTAATTTGCGATAGTGAATGTATTGTTGGTATCTTGGTCTTCACACCGCAAAGATATAAAGCTTCGAAGGCGGTATTCACAAGTTCTCCGTTGGTTATATTTTCTTTATTATCAACCGGCTGGAAGTATCCAAAGCCTGCATTTTGTGCTGCCAAAAGAACTTCCTCGTTGCTCTTACCCTTCATTGATTCATAACCCAGCACATCAAGAAAAACCCTATAACAGTCGGCAGAACTTAATTCAGTGGATGAGATGTATTCCCTTGTATCAAGCATATTGGTGTAAACAGACAAATTTTCGCTTTTGAAAAAGCGTAGCGAAAAACTTGCGTCAATTAATCCAGTGTATGGATCTTTGACAGCCCCGGTTAGACCAAAAGCCAGATTGTATGCAATTGCCTTGGTGGATTTTTCTTTTAGGAAATCGGAAAGTTCCTTGTCGCTCATGTCTTTGTCTATGTAAAAGATGCCAAGTTCGCTCAAAAGTTTGGCGGATTCGAATCCCACCGTATCCGAATAAACCGTTTGTGGAGCGAATACTACATAAATTATTGCTGCGAAGAAAATTGCAATTCCTGATGCTATCTTTTGTAATCTCATTTGTACCCTCCAGGCTCCTTTAGTAGGCATCGGATATATTTTAACAGCATTACTATCATATTGCAAGACGAGTAAATTTCTAATACTTGACTATTTTGGTTTTTATCATATAATGAAAAAAACAATCGGCATTTTCGGAGGTACATATGTTCAATAATATTTCTGCAAGAATTAAGGTAACTGCTGTCTTAATTCTAACACTAGGCATATTTGCATCTTTCATTCTTTTTTTAGAAGCCATTACAGATGAGCATGATGAAGGATTTTTAATTGCTATTCTTGTTTTTATTAGTACATTGTTTGCATCATGGCTTGTCTTTGGATTTGGAGAACTCATAGAAAATGCAGAAAAAACTGCCGAATCAAATGAAAGAATTTTGCAGTTATTAGAAATTAGGGAGCAAACATTCGAAACAAACACGGAGGATAAATGTGACAACCAGTTTGAAAACTAAACTTCTTCTACAGATTTGTATTTATTTACTTGCTATTTTGTGGAGTTTGCCTACATTGCTATATAGTGCGGCAGATTTTAAGATACTTGTTAAAGACATCTACTATTTCATACTGTATTTTTTAACAAGTGCTTGTTATATAACAAGTCTTTTGCTCATTATTGCTTTTTGCATACTGCTCTTGAACATGTTGTACAGGAAGTGTTGTCTGATTGCTTCGTGGGGACTTATGAGCGCAACAATTATTATGCGTAATGTGACATATTGCATGAAATACAATGAATCTTATGTCTGTTCGGACAACCTTGCTACTACAATTCTGTCTTTTTGTCTGTTGTTGTCTTTGTATATAGTTCTACATGATTTTGAAGATGTAGTATTAGCAAATATATTGGGTTGGACAACCATAATTTTATCTACAATTGAATATTCTACAAGCGGAATTATGCTGACTCCATTTGCAGGATATTTCATACTGCTTTCCTTTACAGCAAAGGATATCCATGATATGAAGGAATTGTTTTATGCTGAGATTCTTGAAGGCAAATTAAAAAACCTTAAGAAGAAGTATGATTGGCGGAGAATATCTGAAGAAGAGTATAAAGAAAGATCTGACAAGCTGATTGATAAATATACGTTTGATTAGTTGCATTTTTGCTTGAAAATGGTATACTAAATAGTAATGAAAAAAGAATAAAGGATTGATTTTCAGAATGAAAATAACAGTTGTTGGTTGTGGCAGATGGGGCAGTTGCATTGCATGGTACTGTCAAGCGATAAAAAAACATGATGTGCTGCTCTACGGCCTAAAAGGTACACGTGATTATGTTAGGTTTGTGGAAACAAGAAAGAACGATTATATTACTCTTCCTGATGATATAGAATTGACAGATGATTTGGAATATGCGATGAGTTATTCAAAAGTGGTTGTTGTTTCTATTGGGGCACAGCAGTTCAGAGCATTTTTAAAGGACTTGGTTAATCGTATTGAAGTTAAAGATAAAATTTTCATCTTATGTATGAAGGGTCTTGAAAGTGAAACCGGAAAAAGACTTACACAGATATTCCATGAGGAGGTTGGTCCTGGCAACAAGGTTGCCATTTGGGTGGGACCTGGCCATGTGCAGGACTTTTACAACGGCAGACCCAGCTGCATGATTATTGGGTCCGATGATATTGAGGTTACAAAGCTTTTGGTTTCTGAGCTTAACAGCACTCTGATAAGGTTCTATTACGGTCAGGACCTAATAGGGTGTGAGGTAGGTGCTGCTGCAAAAAACGTCATGGGTATTGCCGCAGGCATGCTTGACGGTTTTGACTGGCCAGGCTTGAAAGGTGCTCTTATGGCAAGAGGAGCAAGAGAGATTTCAAGGCTGGTAAGGGCAATGGGAGGCAATGAACTTACAGCTTACGGTCTTTCCCATCTTGGCGACTACCAGGCTACGCTGTTCTCCGAATACAGTCACAATAGATTGTTCGGTGAGAACTATATAAAGGGTATCCCGATGAACAAGCTGGCAGAAGGTGTCGACACTGCAAAGGCATTGGTAAGGTTATCAGAGTTGTACAATGTGGAACTGCCAATTTCAAAAGCAGTTTACAATGTACTTTTTGAAGACAAGGATGCGAAAGAAATGTTGGACAGCATGTTCATCAGAGAAACAAAGTTTGAGTTTTGATTATGAAAAGAAAATCATTTATTTTCATTATTATTGTCTTGATATTTGTACTGTCTTCCTGTGGGCAAGGTGGAGTAAATTTAACTCCTGTGCCCACAGATGCTTTGCTGCCTACACATACATTAACACCTTCGCCATCTCCCACTCTCGAGCCAACAGAGAAGCCCGAAGTCGAACAGACAATCAGAATAAGTTTTGTCGGGGACTGCATGTTTGGAATGCAAAACGAATATGATCTGCCTGACCTGTTTCCGCAGGTGTATGAAAGATCAAACAGTGTAACATACCCCTTTGATTACGTTCTTGACTATTTCAAAAGTGACGACATTACTGTTATTAATTATGAGGGGACCCTGACAAATCATACAAAGCAGGCGGACAAACCCTGGCGCTTCAGAGGAAAGCCTGAATATGCCAACATATTAAAAGAATCAAGTGTAGAAATTGCACTTCTTGCCAACAACCACTCTTATGATTACTTGGAGGAAGGGTATATTGAAACTCGGAATTCTTTTAAAAGCCATGGTGTTGAACCGATAGGGCATAATGAAGTTTACAAGGTTATTGTAAAAGGTGTTGAAATTGTCTTTATAGCTGCAAACTTCATATTAGTTGAAGACACCAATGTCATGGCAGAGAGGTACGAGGATGTTCTTCCATTGATAAGGGACAACAAGAAAGAGGACAATATTGTAATAGTCAACCTTCATTGGGGCAAGGAACTTGAAAAAGTTCCCCCAAAAGCACAAAGGGATGTAGCTCATTTGTATATAGATGAAGGAGCGGACCTGATAGTCGGACACCATCCTCATCTTCTTCAGGGAATTGAAAACTACAAAGGAAAACATATTGTATACAGTCTTGGTAACTTTGCTTTCGGAGGATCAAGAAGTGCAACAAACCCTGAAACCATGATATATGTACATGAATGGACGGTAAAGGGCGGGAAAGTTTTAGGAGACGACAGCTTTGTTGTCCCATGCTACATAACATCTACTAATGATCTTAATTTCAAGGGTGTTCTGGCAAACAACTTCAGACCAACCCCTTTGGAAGATACAAAAAAACAAGAATGCATAAATGTAATACTCGAGAGGAGCAAGCCTCTCGAGCATGGAGTTGAAGCGATAAGTATATTGGAACTATCTTTTTGAATAAGTTACGTTAATAATCACATTGTTGTCCGGCATGTCAAATGACATTGAATCATCAAGCTCTATTCCTTCTGCGGTTATGTTCTCGATACTGTAACCTGCAGGAGGAGTTATTCTTACTCTAACTTTTTCTCCTTGTTTGTAAGCTTTAATATTTGCATTACCAGGGACATTGGATCTTATATCAACAAAGTACAAGCCTTTATTGTAGAGGATGTTGTTGGACGAACTTCCATGGCAGTCGTAGGCAGAGATGCTTACAGCATGGGTGTCTGCATCAACATTTATGAACCGAAATTCATACTCATCAGGAAAATCATCAATTTCTGTAATGGCATAATAGGTGGAGATATACTTTGTTTCAACCTTGTCAGTCTGCCACAGAGTGATTTCATAAAGCTCAATTGGATTTGTGCTTTCCGTCTTTGCTGTTTTGAATCTGCCTATAAAGGTGTATGTCAAGGAGTCACTTAGATCGATTTCAGTATCCTCGAAATACGGTCTCTTGCTCTTGTCCTTAAGCACTTCAGTGTATAGAAGATGAGATTTATCTTCTTTAGGTGCAGGGATAATCCACACAGGCTCATAGGCCTTTTCGTGGTAAAAATCCATTCTTATAACTCTTACATTCTGATTCTTGTCGACCTCCACGAGGTATCCTTGCATGAAATTATGTATTTCTCCCAGTTCTTCCATAAGCTTACCGTCAACAGTATATTGACGGTAGTAATACATGCCACCGCAATGCAGGTGAGTGTAGGTTGTTTGTTTTATTGCTCTGTCTGAATTGAGGGGCAGATGGGTGTGCCCTGTCAATAATATTACCTGCGGATACTTGGAAAGCGTTTTGTCAACATTGCTCCTTGGGGCGTGAACTGTGACAAAAACAGGTTTGTTTGGCTCTTTTTCTGTTATTTCCTTAAGTTTTGTGTCAATCCATTCAAGATTCTTGCCAACATAGTCATCAGAACTCCAGTCAAAATCAGCCCCAAGAAAATGATAACCATTTACGATCCAGTGATGTCTACCTGAGAAAATTTCTTCTTTGTCAAGAACATCAGCATTATAAAAAGATTCGCCAAAGATTCTGTAGAAGCTGGGACTCATTGAAACTTCGCTGTTTTCATCATGGTTGCCAAGGACATATAATATTGAAGTATTTTTATCCCGGTTTTCATCTATAACTTTCTTAAATATTTTGATTTCATCTTCCTGTACTTTGTAACCTGTAAGATCTGTAAGATCTCCAGCAAACAACAAAGCATCCAGACCTGGCTTTACCCTTTTATTAAGCAAATTTATGGCTTTTGCAAGTTTTTCAGGCTGGTTCTTTCCTCCTATATGGAGGTCGCTCATGGCTGCAAATGAAAGAACTATGTTTTCAGCATCAAATAGCTCACTTTCGTACTCTGTGTAGTATTTGCTTATGAATTCCTTGTCTTTCTCCGTAAGTTTTACGCTGGATGAGCATGAAGTGGCTAGAATTGCAATAATCAGTAGAACAAGGATAATAATTTTTCTTTTCATTTATACACCTCTGGTTTTCGTCGCTTTTGAAACTTATATTACATTAGAAGGTGACTACCGTCAACCATTAAAGATCAACTTTTTTAAACCTATTTGCAGATACTCTGTAAGTTAGTAACATGACTATGGTATAGAATACAATGCCAATAACAAGTATGGGACTCTGTTTAAGCAAATCGTATGCTTTTGTACTGTCAAGCCACTTGAATTTAGGAAAGTGGACAAGAACTTCCATCAAAATCATGCAAAAAGTAGCTGGAATTATTGCAAGCAAGAAGGCTTTGCCTGCCTTATATGCAGTTTTAAAGAACGTGGTAAGGAATATCATGTTGAATACTGCATATATTATGAAACCAAAACCGTAATATGCCAGATTTGCTTCAATGCCTGCAGGATTGCCATCAGGCAGGATATATACTCTCAATATGGCAAAGGGTAGGGATATCAGTATTTGTGTCATTTGTGCAAGAACGAATAAAAGACACTTTGCTTTTACAATATCTGTCTTTTTTACAGGAAGCAGGGCAGTGTAGTAAATATCATTTGTTTCCCTGCCATACATCATGGTTATATATGGACCAAGACATCCGAAGATGAAAACCATTCCATAAGGATAAGCAGGCACTATCACCAGCATGCCAAGCAGTGTGAATATGAAGAGGTTTGGATGGGCGGAAAGCCTGATTTCTTTATATAACATATTAAACATTGTATTCTCTCCTTTCCGTTCTTATCATAATATCCTCCAATGAAAGACGGGTGTTCTCATCTGGTTCTCTCAAATATTGAAAAGAATCTATAAATTCATCCTTCTCAGCGCTTTTGAGGAGTTTTCCATCTTTTATATAGGTAATATAGTCTGCGCATTTTTCAAGGTCTGTGATTATATGAGTTGAGAATAGAACAGTAATATTCTTTTTCTCTACCAGCTGACGGAATAGTGTTAGCAGGTCATCCCTTGCTACAGGATCAAGTCCACTGGTGGGTTCATCCAGAATAAGGAGTTTTGCATTGTGGGATAAGGCCAGTGTGAGCATGTATTTTACTTTCATGCCGCTTGATAGTTCCTTTACTTTCTTATTGGGATTTAGTGAAAAGACATCCATATAATTTTCATACGCATCATCATCCCAGTTATTATAGAATCTTTTTGTAACAGCGGTTATATCGGAAAGTCTTTTATGGTTGTAAAAGTCAATACCTCCAAGCACCACACCCAGTTGCTGCTTGATTTCCTCTTCATGCTTGAAAAAATCCATACCAAACATTTCGACCATACCGCCATCGCGATTCACAAGGTTAAGCATTCCTTTCAATGTCGTGGATTTTCCTGCACCGTTTTTTCCAATAAGGCCCATTATTTTCCCCTCAGATATGGAGAAAGAAATATCATCAAGAAGAAAACCAGGATATTTTTTACTAAGATTATCAACCTTCAATATTATCATTTTATCACCTTTATTCTTTAAAAATCTTATCAACAATCTGTCCGGTCATTTTCAAGAACTGATCGCTTTCAATCAAAGCAATACCTTTGCCATTTTGGGAGGTGTCGCCCAGCACGACAAGCTTGTCTCCAGGTTTTAGTCCCATTGTTTCTCTTGCACTCTTAGGCAAAACTATTTGACCTCTTTCTCCAATGGTTGCAATACCAAAAAAATGCTTGTTTTTGGGTGGTATGGGCAATCCTTGTTCATCCGAGTTGTAACGTACCAGATCATCAAGAGTTACATTGAATAGTTCAGCCAAAGCTTCACACTTTAGTATATCTGGTAGGGTTTCTCCGTTTTCCCATTTTGCGACTGATTGGCGGCTTACTCCGATTTTTTCCGCAATATCTTCCTGGGACCATCCCTGTATGTTTCTCAAGTATCTAAGATTTGCTGAAATAATATTTTTCATACTTTTCATATTTTTCAACCTCCTGTCTGTATAATACAATAAATTGTTTATTATTGAAACCAACCATATGTAACAGATTTTGTTAACTTTGGTTGCACCAATTGACAGGTGATGGAAATGAGTTATAATATTATGTAGGGATAGGCACACGAAAAAATATTGCTTGTACAATTGACATTTGTGTGATATAATTCTATATTGTAATTCCTTGCTCTGTTAGTTATAACAGGGCCGTTAGTCCAAAAGGAGGTGAAACAGATGAACAATTATGAAGTAATGTTCATAGTTAATCCAGTACCAGGTGAAGAGAAAGTAAATGAAATAGTTGAAAAATTCAAAAACCTGATAGAATCTCAAGCGACTCTTGAATCCTTTGTAGAATGGGGCAAGAGACGTCTCGCTTATCCAATTAACTATGTAACCGAAGGTCATTATGTATTGGCGACATTTAGTTCCGAGTCCGATTTTCCAGCGGAACTTGAAAGAAACTTCAAAATTACTGAAGGTATTTTAAGGTACCTTGTCATCAGAAGAAACAAAGGATAGGTGATGTTATGAATAAAGTAGTTTTAATCGGAAGGCTTACAAAAGATCCGGAACTGAGGTATACTCCGTCCAATATTCCAGTTTGCCGTATAACTTTGGCGGTAGACCGCAGATACAGGTCGGAAAACCAACAGCAAACCGCAGATTTTATAAACTGCGTTGCGTGGAGAAGTACTGCTGAATTTATATCAAAGTATTTTACCAAGGGCTCTAGAATAGCTGTGGCTGGTAGAATTGAGACGAGTTCCTGGGAGGACCAGGAAGGCAAGAGGCGTTATTCAACAGATGTAGTTATTGATGAAGTTGAGTTTGCAGACAGCAAACGCCATGATGGACCTACTAACGACAATATGCCGGGTTACGGTGCTGAATCACAACCTCAACAGGCTGGCTTCTTTGTTCTAGACGAAGATGATGGAGATATACCATTCTAAGTAATATTACCTATCTCGAAAGAAGGAGGCGAAATCATGGTGAAAAAAGAAGGCAACAAAGATGGCGAAAAGGAAGTTAGAAACTTTACAAGACAAAGAAGAGGAAGAAAGAAGGTATGTCCTTTCTGCGTTGACAAAGTTGAACATATTGATTATAAAGATATTGCAAAGCTTAGAAAGTTTGTTTCCGAAAGAGGCAAGATTCTGCCAAAAAGAATTTCCGGAAACTGCGCCAAGCATCAGAGACAGCTTACCAACGCTATAAAGAGGGCAAGACACGTTGCGTTGATGCCATTTTCTTCTGATTAATATAAGTAAAAAGCGCAGCTTCCATAGTTGCGCTCTTTTTGTATATAAAAAACGGAATGAGGGGTTAGTATGTTGAATGTTTTTGGTAATGTCAGACAAATTGACAATTGTAAAGCCGACTTGGTACTGGCGGTAGGAAAACTGTACAAAGACCTTTCAGCCGACGAAATAATAATCGACGAAGTGAACGAGGACATATCTGAGCTAATAGTTCTTTCTTATGCACTCGGAAAGAAACTGGGACTTGATCAGGACGAAATAAGCAACAAGGTAATAAGAAAATTAAGGTTGAGAAAAGTTTAACATGAAAGGTAAATTTTCAATCCGAAAAGTAAATATGGCGTTGATTAATTTTGTGATAGCGGCAGCGTTTATTGCAAACAGCATTTATATTAGTGCAGTGCAGAAGATTTATACGAATGTGCTGGTTTACATTCTGCTGCTTGTCGCTGTTATTTTATTGAATATTGTTATAGCCATATTAAAAAGAAAAGCCATAGTAAAAATTGTGTCGGGCATATCTTTCCACATGAAGGAAGGAAAGGAAGGTTCGATAAGGGATTTCCATTTGCCGCTTTTGTTTATAAATGAAAGTGGAGAACTTATATGGCACAACAAGCATTTTGCCAATATTTTTGAAAAAAAGAAGCTAATAAGGAAGACTGTCAACGAACTATTTCTATTGAAAATAAAAAGCAAGCTTATAGAGAACGATACTAACCTTGTGAGCGAGGTATATCTTGAAGGCAGAACTTATCAGATGCTGGGCAATATTATAAAAGCTGAAAAGGAAGAAAAACGCGGCTTTTATATCATGCTGTATTTCATTGATATAACCGAGATGGTCAAATTAAGGCAGAAGTACGAAGATGAGAAACTGGCAGTAGGAATAATTGTAATAGACAGTTATGAAGAAATATATCGTTCCAGTGGAGAAGCTGTTGTAAATGAAATATTTGTTGAACTTAATAGAATATTTGACGAATGGCTTAAAGGAAAAGGCGCAATAATCAGAAGATTAATAAGAGACAGGTATGTTTTGCTTGCTGAAAATCATGAGTTAAAAGAGTTTGAGAAGAACAAGTTTGTAATATTGGACAAGGCAAAGAACATTAATGTAGGAAACAAGATACCGGTATCTCTTAGCATAGGTATTGCGAAAGATGGAGAAACAATAGAAGAAAACTACAAAAATGCAGAAATGGCTGTCGAGCTTGCGCTTGGAAGAGGCGGAGACCAGGCCATAGTCAGGTCGAACAACAAGGACACTTACTATGGTGGAAGCAATATTGAAATGGAACGCCGTACAAAGGTAAGGGCAAGAGTCATATCCAATCTTCTGAAGGAAGAGATAGACAAAAGCAGCAGGGTAATCATAATGGGTCATAATAACTGTGACATGGACAGTCTGGGGGCATCCCTTGCGCTTTACAGGGCATGTTGTTTAAGAAGTGTAAAAGCCAATATTGTTCTGAACTCAGTAAACCAGTCCATTGCAGCTATTATGGAAAAGCTGTCCACCATGGAGGAATACGAGGAAGTATTTATTAACTCAAGTTACGCCTTGAATATAATCGATGACAACACTCTTGTTATTGTTGTGGACACATATAACAAGGAGCTTACGGAGTGTCCAAAGCTTCTTGATTATGCAAGCAGAATAGCACTTATAGACCACCATAGAAGAGGTTCCGACTTCATCAAAAATACTGTAATAGATTATGCGGAAACTTACGCATCATCCACAAGCGAGCTGCTAGTGGAAATACTCATGTATTTTGAACCGAATGTAACAATACCACCCATAGAGGCTGAAGCGCTTTATGCCGGGATACTTGTTGATACCAAGAACTTTACATTCAAAACCGGCACAAGAACCTTTGAAGCGGCTTCCTTCTTAAGAGCACAGGGTGTTGATACAATATCCGTAAAGCAATACTTCCAGCCTGATATTCAAACCTTTATACAGGTTTGTGATGTGGCAACCAGTGCGGAGATTGTGTACGGAAACATGTCCATTGCCGTATGTGGTTCGGACATAAAGAATCCGAAATTCATATCAGCTCTTGCTGCGGATCAGATGCTGAATGTGGCAGGTATTGATGCTACGTTTGTCCTGTGTGAAATAGGTGGAGTTGTTTACATAAGCGCCAGGTCTTTAGGGGCAATCAATGTTCAAGTTATTCTAGAGAAACTGGGAGGAGGCGGTCATTTGACTGCTGCTGGCGCTGCAATAAAAGACGTATCAATACAATACGCAAAAAAGAGCTTGATAGAAGCAATTGAAAGTTATATCAATTAATTTGGGGAGGATTATGTAATGAAGGTAATATTGTTACAGGATATAAAGTCTTTAGGTAAAAAGGATCAGATAGTGAATGTTAGTGACGGGTATGCGAACAATTATCTTATTCCAAGAAAGCTTGCATTACAAGCAACTGATGCCAATTTAAGAACTTTGGAAAACAAGAAGAGGGCGGCAGATGCAAAGGCTGCAAAAGAACTGGAGGAAGCAAAACAGCTTGCGAAGAAAATTGAGGGTAAGCAATTTGTCATAAAAGTAAAAACTGGTGAAAGTGGAAAACTTTTTGGTGCCATCTCCAATAAGGATATTTCAGATGCAATAAAGGACGCAACAGGTGTGGATATAGACAGAAAGAAAATAGTTATGAACGAACCTATAAAGCAGTTGGGAACCTTTGACTTGGAAGTAAAGGTTCACCTTGGTGTTTCTGCAAGGTTTAGTGTAAGTATACAAGAAGAATAGGTGAGTGCGAATGGATGCCAGTAGCGCAGTTGGAACCAACAGGATTCCGCCACACAATCTGGATGCAGAAAGATCCGTTATAGGGGCAGTACTCCTGACATCGGATGTATTGATGGATGTTGTTGATATTGTAAAACCTGACGACTTCTACAGCCGTAACCATGCGTCCATATTTGAGACAATAATTGAACTGTTCAACCAGAACCTGCCCGTGGATGTGGTTACGGTAACGGAAAGACTTGCAACGAAGGGAATTCTTGAAACCGTTGGCGGAATTCCATATATCGCTTCTTTGGCAGACGGTGTTCCCTTGTCTTCAAATGCAAAGCAGTATGCAACAATCGTTGCTGATAAATCAATTCAGAGAAAACTTATTAAAGCTGCATATGAAATATCGAAAACTGCTTATGAACCTGAAGGAGATATCTCTCAGGCTCTTGAAATGGCAGAACAGCTTGTATTCGGTATCTCCCAGAACAGAACCGGGAAATCCTATGTTCAGCTGAGGGATGTCCTTACAACTGTATACAACAAGCTCGAAGAGATATCCCTAATGAAAGGCATCCCAGGAATACCAACAGGTTATCATGACCTGGACAAAATGCTTTCAGGTCTTCATGACTCGGACCTTATCCTTATAGCTGCTCGTCCAGGTATGGGAAAAACCGCATTCATGTTGAATATTGCACAATATGCAGCCATTAACAGAAAGGTACCTGTTGCAGTATTTAACTTGGAGATGTCTAATGAGCAGCTGGCGACTAGAATGCTAAGCAGTGTATCGCAGGTTGCCAGTGAAAAGCTCAGAAGCGGCCAGATTCAGGACGATGATTGGACAAGACTTGCTGAAGCTTTGGGTCCAATGTCGGAAGCTCCAATTTACTTTGACGATGCAACGGATGTAAACGTTTCATCCATCCGGGCAAAGTGCAGAAAACTCAAGTTGGAAAAAGATATAAAATTGGTTATAATAGACTACATACAGCTTATGTCGGGAAGCAAACGTACAGACAACAGGGTACAGGAAGTATCCGATATTTCCAGGTCGTTGAAAATCATGGCCAAAGAGCTTAATGTGCCTGTAATCGTTGGCTCCCAGTTGAGTAGGGATGTTGAGAAAAGAGGAGACAAAAGACCCATGCTCAGTGACTTGAGAGAATCAGGAGCAATAGAGCAGGATGCCGATATCGTTATGTTTTTATACAGGGACGATTATTACAACCCGGATACAGAGTTCAAAAACGTAACGGAAGTTATTGTGGCAAAACACAGAAACGGTTCAACTGGAACTGTTAAACTTATGTTTGACCCTGAACACATTACTTTCAAAAACATGGCGTTTTCTAAGTAAGGTTGGAGATATTTAAGTGGACATATATGAGAGGTTTGAAGAAACGATAACCAAATACAACATGATAGACAAAGGTGTGATAGCATGCGTATCGGGTGGAGCTGACTCAATATGCATGCTGTATCTTCTTTTTGACTATTGCAGAAAACATGATGTTGATTTGGTATGTGCCCACTTCAATCACTGCATAAGAGGAAAGGAATCGGACTCCGACATGGAGTTTGTAAAAGATGTTTGCAAAAAACTTGGCATAAAGCTTTATTGTGAGTCGGGGGATGTACCTTCTCTTGCCAAAAAGCTTAACAAGGGTATAGAGGAAACAGCAAGGATTGCAAGGTATGAATTTTTTGAAAAGGTTGCAAAAGAAACAGGGTATAGAATTTGTGTTGCCCACAACAGGGATGACAGGATTGAGACTGTCATTCACAATATTTTAAGAGGTACATCCATTGATGGCTTGAAAGGCATCCCTTATACGAGAGGTAATATAATCAGGCCGATGCTTGATATTAGCCGTAAGAAAATTGAAGAATTCTTAAGTCAAAACAATATCGAGTTCAAAGTAGACAGTACAAATGCTGATGTGACATACACAAGAAACAGGATAAGGCATAATATCATTCCTTTTTTGGAAAGTGAGTATGGCAGCATAAAAGAATCCATAATCCGTCTTTCTGATTTAAGCATGGAGGATAGTGAATTTCTAAATTCTGTTGCATATGAAAAGGCACTTGAATGCATTATTCCAGATTCAAATGTAAAAATAGATACAGCAAGGTATTCAAAGTACCATGTGGCAATAAGGGGAAGAATATTAAAGATTGCTTTAAGTCAGCTTATTGACAAGAATGGCAGACATTTTTTTGAAGCTGGAAAAGGTATTGAGATGTCGATTATTAAACGGGTGGACGAGTTCGCTCTTTCTGGTTATTCTGGTAAACATGTGGACGTATCCAAGGGAGTTGTCGCAAGGAAAGAATATGATGCTTTAATATTTGCTTTTGACGAGGATGTTCAGAATGAGCAATCCGACTATTATTTCACACATGAGGTTGTTTCTGGCAATTCCTTTGACAAAGAGCTTTTGAAGGATATGGGATGTGCATGTTTTGATTATGACAAACTGTTAAAGGAAGTAAATATGGATCAGTTGGAGATTAGAACAAGACAAGAAGGTGACATATTCAGGCCTTTTGGTTTCAGAGGAACAAAGAAACTTAAAAAGTTTTTTATAGATGAAAAAATACCTGTATCGGAAAGAAATAAAATTATGCTTCTTGCACATGAAAACAACATACTCTGGATACCAAATTTGAGAATAAGCAATGTGGCACCTATTGATAAAAACACACAAAATGTTATAATATTCAGGTTGCACTACAAAATATTGGAGGAAGACAAATGAGCAATGAAATATATGAATGCGATGTACCATTGGAGGATTACACAGAAGGAATAGTGGCTACGAAAGAAGAAATTGCTGAAATGTGTAAGAGGCTTGGTGAAAGAATAAGTAATGATTACAAAGGGGAACCTTTGATCTTGATATGTGTTCTAAAAGGCGGATTTATGTTCATGTCCGACCTTTCAAAGAATATATCCATACCTGTCGAGATGGATTTTATTGCTGTATCCAGTTATGGTGCTTCAACAAAATCATCAGGAGTTGTTCGTTTGGTAAAAGACACCGATACACCTGTAACTGGCAAACATGTTCTTATCGTAGAGGATATAATAGATACAGGGTTGACTTTGTCTTACCTGAAGAATTTGTTTTCTACTAGAAATCCATTAAGTGTCAAAGTATGTACAGCTTTTGACAAGCCTGACAGAAGAAAAGTTGAAGTTGATGTTGAGTACAGTGGTATTGTAATACCTGATGAATATGTGGTGGGATACGGACTTGATTACAATGGATTGTTTAGGAATCTGCCTGACTTGAGGATCCTCAAGAAGTCCGTGTATGTCAAGTAGAAAAAGTTGATAAAACCCAATTATTATGGTACGATTTTTAATAAACACATTGGAGGTAGATTGTGAAGGCGTTTAAAAATATATCGGTATATATTATAATTGGAGCGCTGATTATTTTTGTTGTCATAATGCTCGAAAATATTATATCGGTAAATACCCTTAGCTACACGGAATTCATACAACAGCTGGATGCAGATAATGTGGCTGAAGTCAAGCTGGAAAAAAACACGGCAAACGTAAAGTTAAAAGAGCCGGTTAAAGGTGCGAAAGAGTATAAGGTAACAATATATTCCCAGGAAGTCTTTGAAGAATTAATGATTGAAGCAAGCAGAAAAGCAGAAGACTTTAAATATTCTACTACCGTACGGGAAATTCCATTTTGGGTGACCTTGTTGCCATACATTCTCATGGTTGTACTTTTCCTGGTTTTTTTGTTTATCTTTATGAATCAAGGAAATGCCGGCGCAAACAGAGTCATGAACTTTGGAAAAAGCCGAGCCAGAATATATACGACCAGTAACATAACCTTTGCGGATGTTGCTGGAGCTGATGAAGAGAAAGAAGAACTTATGGAACTGGTGTCTTTTTTGAGGGATCCAAAAAGATATTCCTCATTGGGAGCCAGAATTCCAAAAGGTGTTTTAATGGTTGGACCACCTGGTACAGGTAAGACATATCTCGCAAAAGCAGTTGCAGGAGAAGCCGGGGTTCCATTCTTCTCAATCAGTGGTTCTGATTTTGTAGAGATGTACGTCGGAGTTGGAGCATCCAGGGTAAGGGATTTGTTCGAACAAGCAAAGAAAAACACCCCATGCATAATCTTTATTGACGAGATTGACGCTGTGGGACGACATAGAGGTGCAGGACTTGGCGGCGGTCATGACGAAAGAGAGCAGACGCTGAACCAGTTGCTTGTTGAAATGGACGGTTTCGGTATAAATGAAGGTATAATTATCATGGCTGCTACAAACAGGCCGGACATACTGGACCCTGCATTGACTCGTCCGGGACGTTTTGACAGGAAAATAACCGTTGGTTATCCGGATATTAAGGCCCGTGAACTCATGCTCAAGGTGCATGCAAAGAACAAGCCGTTAAGCAGTGATGTGGACCTTTCTGACGTGGCAAAGAATACATCAGGATTTACTGCTGCTGACCTGGAAAATCTCATGAATGAGGCTGCACTATTGGCTGCGAGAAACAAAAGGGACGAGATTATCAACGAGGATATTAAGGAAGCCACCTTCAGGGTCATCGTAGGTCCTGAGAAGAGGAGCAGGGTAATGACCGATAAGGACAAGAGACTGACTGCACTTCATGAGGCTGGACATGCAATTGCCGTAAAACTTATCTCAAGTACTGAGAGGGTTGACAGGATCTCAATAATACCTGCAGGATTGGCAGGAGGTTATACCGCCTCCAGACCTGATGAGGACAGGGCATATACTACAAAGTCTCAACTTCTTGAAGAAATAGTTATTGCTCTAAGTGGCAAGGCTGCCGAAGAGCTTGTACTGAACGAGGTAAGTACCGGAGCGTCTTCAGACCTTAAAAGAGCAAACAAAATTGCTCACAACATGGTGGCCAAGTATGGTATGAGTGAGAATCTCGGCAATATGATTGTGGACACTGGCAGCAACGAGGTATTCATAGGAAAGGATTATGCCCATACCAGAAATTATTCAGAGGAAACTGCTGCAATAATAGACAATGAAGTCAAGAAAGTTATTGATTCCTGCTATGATAAAGCAAAGCAGATACTGACAGAAAATATTGATAAACTTAACAAGCTTGCTGACATCCTACTCGAAAAAGAGAAAATCGAAGGGGATGAATTTGATAGAATCATGGCAGAATAAGAGATGCAGCATTACACATACCCATAACTGATATCATATAATGATATTGGAGGTGTAGTGTCATGCTGTTTTTTCTTTACTCGGTAATCATCATGCTGACTACAATGCACTTGGTGATTCTTCTCAGTATTTGGCTGTATCGACAGGAAGAATGTGATTCGGGGTAGCAAAATGAATGAGGAAACCATTCATGGAACAATTGTATCCATAGTGTTTGAAACTGATAATGGCTTTAAAATATGTGATCTTGATACAGGGGATTGTCTCATTACAATAAAAGGAAGTTTGCCTTCCGTGCAAGTTGGTGAGACAATTTCTGCTGTTGGCAAATTTGAGGTTCACAAACGCTATGGTGAACAATTTGTTGTGGAAAGCTACACCAAGGAACTTCCAACTGGATATGATGAAATAATTGGTTTTTTGTCTTCAGGACTCATTCCAGGAGTAGGGATAAAAACAGCTAAATACATAGTGGACGAGTTTGGCGATGAATCCATAGATATAATCATAAATGATCCTCTCCAATTGACTTGCGTTAAAGGAATAAGTGAGGAAAAGGCATACAAAATCAGTGACGCTTGCATGATTCACAAGGATATGTCCAATCTAGTGGGCTTTTTGACCAAGCATGGCATAAATGCAAAGCATGCAGTCAAACTGTATAAGAAATATGGGAGCATGGCCACAGACTTGATAAAGAGCAATCCATACAGACTGCTTGAGGATATTCCTAGAATAAGATTTGAAAAAGTTGATGCCTTGGCTCTGCAGCTGGACTATCCTGAAAACTCATATAGAAGAGTCTGTGCATACATAATTTATATTCTAAAAAGCAGCTACATAAGAGGACATGTTTACCTGCCTCTTATGGATATTGTTTATAACGTAAGAGTTATAAATGTATCGGAAGAGGATATCGTGCATTGTATTGGCATTTTGGAAGAAGAAGGCTCGATAGTTGTTATAGATGGAGAAGACGACAGGCATGTATATCTCCGCTATATGTACGAATGCCAGTCCTTTGTTGCAAAAAAACTTAAAGAGCTTTCTGCAAACATATATCATTTGAATGAAGACGAGGTTGCAAGAGGAATACAATCCTTTGAGCAGCAGACAGGGTACATACTGGCATCTCTGCAAAAAGAGGCCATAAGGACTGCGGCAAGCAATGGTGTTTCAATTATTACAGGCGGTCCTGGAACAGGCAAGACAACCATAATAAAAGGCATATTGAATCTTATGACATCTCTTGGGCAAGATGTGTTCCTTTGCGCTCCAACAGGAAGGGCATCCAAGCGGATGTCGGAAATGTGCAATCATGAAGCAAAGACAATCCATAGACTTCTTGAAGTAAGTTCCGATATTGAAAACGACGACGATTATTACGCTATGTTCAAAAAGAATGAAAACGAACCTCTTGAATGTGATGTATTGATAGTGGACGAGTCTTCCATGATAGACATAATTCTTATGTATCATCTGCTCAAAGCCGTAAATGACGGTTGTCGGGTTGTTTTTGTAGGCGATAAGGATCAGCTGCCTTCTGTTGGTCCTGGCAAAGTGTTAAAGGACATGCTGGATTCCGGGCTGTTTGCAACTGTCACGCTTAATGAGATTTACAGGCAGGAGAGTGAAAGCCTGATTACAGTAAATGCACACAGGATAAACAATGGTCAATTACCTAAGTTGAATGTGAGTGACAAGGATTTCTTTTTAATAAAAAGGGATAATCAGGAAAGGTGTCTTGACACCCTCGTTGATGTTTGCGTGAACAGACTTCCTCAGACGTATAATATTGATCCGAGGCGGGATATTCAGGTTTTGATACCAACCAAAAAGGGAATATGCGGTGTGTTAAACGTCAATAAAGTTCTGCAAAGCTATCTAAACCCTCCCAGTAAACATAAAAAGGAGAGACTGTTTGGAGATATCCTCTTCAGGGAAGGGGATAGGGTGATGCAGATAAGGAATAATTACAACATTGAATGGGAAAGACAAAGTACTTTAGAGTACGGGAAAGGTGTGTTCAATGGTGAAATGGGCATACTGACCAGTATTGACACTAAGGGTAAAATTGCTCATGTTGTATTTGATGATGAAAGAATCGTACGCTATGAATTTGAGCAGCTGAACGACCTGGAGCTGTGTTATGCCATTACAGTTCATAAAAGCCAAGGTAGCGAATTTGACTATATTGTACTGCCTTTGTTCTACACCTCTCCCATTCTGATGACCAGAAACCTTCTTTACACTGCCATAACAAGGGCAAAGAAGATGGTCGTCCTGATTGGCAAAGAAGACTGCCTTGTTCATATGATTAACAACAATACCGAAGAATTAAGGTATACGGGGTTGTTAAGAGAATGAGGGAGCTATTGAATGCATTTATTGACCTTGTTTTTCCTGCAAAGTGTACATTCTGCGGCTGCATGGATGACGTGGACAGCACAACCAATATATGCAAAAAATGCAATATAAAGCTGCCATATTACAAGGAAGAGTACAGACAGTTCAAAGGTAATAAACGGCAACAACATAGAGGATTTAGGAAGTTTGAAGAGGTGTATTGTCTGTTTGAATACTCCGGAGCTGTTAAGAAAACCTTTGTAGAGTATAAGTTCAGAGGGGATGTAACCGTATATAAATCTTTTGCCGTCCTTATGCATGGAATGCTTGAGTATGAGAATGCATACATGGATATTGACTTTATTACTTCTGTACCTCTAAGCGGCAAGAAGTTTGCACAGAGAGGATACAATCAAAGTGGACTGCTGGCAAAAAGAATATCAAAGCTTTCAGACATTCCATATAAGGAAGTGTTGGCAAGACCCATGCAGGGACAAACCCAGTCGAAATTAACGGAGGAAGAAAGGCTTGGAATAAAAGACAGGTTTGTTGCGATAAATGAGGAAAAAATACAAGGCAATAACATCCTTGTTATCGATGACATCCTTACTACAGGTAGCACTCTTGATGAAGTTTCGAATCTTCTCCTGGATAAAGGAGCAAACAAGATATATGCTGCAGTCTTTGCATCAGGAAGAAAGGACTTGTAGACTGCCACTGTTCTGTTAAAGGTCTTCTTCCAAAAGAAGCAGATATTCGTCTTCTGTTTGTCTTAAGTATTTTTTCAGCTCTTCGCATTCAGTGTAGAGTTTTTGGATTTCTTCATAATCGATAATAGTGTGCAGTTTTTCTTCCAGAACCTTTATTCTCTCTCCGGTTTTCTGCATTTCATTTTCCATTCGTTCTTTTTGAGCTTTGTTTCTCCTTTGTCTTGCTCTTTCTTCTTTTGCTTTGAGATAAGCAAGCTTTGCTGACTCGTCTTTTTCATTTTTCTGGTCTGCTTCTTCATTATTACCCATATCAATAAATGATGTAGCGATTTTATTTACAAAGAACCTGTCATGGGATACACAAAGGATGGTACCTTCAAACTCAAGAAGGGCGTCTTCCAGTACTTCTCTTGTGTATATGTCCAAATGGTTTGTAGGTTCGTCAAGTATAAGGAATGATGCGTTTTTGTATATTGTTTTAAGCAGTTGTACCCTTGCTTTTTCACCACCGCTTAGAACACCTATCTTTCTAAAAACATCATCTCCCTTGAAACCAAAAGCTGCAAGACTGTTTCTTATCTCAACCGGTGTTACATTGTCAAAATTGTCATATAGTTCATCGAATATGGTGTTTTCCCAATTCAAATCGGACATGTCTTGAGAATAGTAGGCAAACTCTATTCCATCCCCGATTTTATAATTGCCATTGTAGCCTTCAAGGGTTCCTGTAAGGATTTTGAGAAGGGTAGTCTTACCACAACCATTCGGCCCGGTTATAAATACTCTGTCGCCTCTGAAAACTTTAAAGCTGAGGTTTTCAAAAAGCATTTCATCGGTATAGCCAAAGGAAAGGTTGTCAGCAACAAGTACTTCTTTGCCTCCCAAGTAGTTTATTTTCAGATTTATAGGATTTATTTTCTTTTCATCCTGTGGCTTTTCAACAAGGGTTATTTTTTCAAGCTTTTTAAGTCTGCTTTCTGCTGCAATAATGTTTCTTTCCCTGTTCCAGCGTTTTTGCTGTTCAACGAAAGCCATTATTCTATCAATTTCCTTCTGCTGCTGGATATATCGTTTTTCCTGATAGGCCTTGTCTGCTTCTCTTAGTTCCACATACTTGTCATAGGGAGCATTGTAAACATATGCTTCCTGGTTGTCTATTAATAGAGTCTTTGTGGTTACTGTAGTGAGAAGCTGTCTGTCATGGGATATTACTAGTAGTGTTCCCTGGTAGCTTTTCAGGAAGGATTCAAGCCATTCAATAGACTGTGTATCCAGGTGGTTCGTAGGCTCGTCCAATACAAGAACATCAGGCGTTCTTACTAAAAGTCTTGCTAGTGCAAGGCGTGTTTTTTGACCTCCGCTAAGGGTGGAAATTTGCATATTCCAACTCTCTTCTGGAAATCCTAATCCTTGCAGAATGCTTCTTACACGGTTTTTGTATTCATTACCGCCATTTACATTATACTCCTCATAGAGGTTTGCCAGAGTGTTTGAAAGTTTTATCTTGTCCGTATTTTCCTTTTGCAGCTCCCTTTCAATTGATTTAATTCGGTTTTCCAGTTCAATAAGGTGGGAAAAGGGTAGAAGAAACTCGTCCATGACAGTGTTGTTTGAGTCAAGGCCGGAGTTTTGTTCAAGATATCCGATTTCAACCTTGCTGGATACGAAAACGTTTCCCTTGTCGGGCGGAAGCATGCCGAGTAGTAGTTTCACAAAAGTGGTTTTGCCAGCTCCATTTACACCAACTATTCCAACTTTGTCTTTTTCATATATGTTTATATCAAGATTATCAAATATTGTTAAATTTCCAAAACTCAAGTTTATGTTTGTGCATGAAAATATAGTCATATAAACCTCCCGTGATATTTTACAATTTAAAAACAATATTGACAAGTGTTAATAACAAATGATAGAATAAATCGTACATGAGCTTTTAACCTGAGAAAACATAAAAAAAGGATTGATGCAGATGGATGGCAATAAAAAGATCTCTATAGCGGTAATTAAAAGATTACCAAGGTATTACAGATATATTACAGAGTTGCTCGAAAATGGGATCGCGAAGGTGTCATCGCAAGAGTTAAGTAGACGGATGAATTTAACAGCCTCTCAAATTAGACAGGATTTGAATTGTTTTGGAGGTTTTGGTCAACAAGGTTATGGTTATAACGTGGAAGTGCTTCACAAAGAAATTGCTTCAATTTTAGGAATTCCTGATCCTTTTAATGTAATTATTATCGGTGCTGGTAACATGGGACAAGCAATTGCAAAGTACGAGAATTTTAATAAAAGAGGTTTTGTATTCACCGGTATATTCGACAAGAATCCCAATGTTATTGGTCAAGATATAAATGGGGTTAAGGTTGCTCATATTGATACTCTTGAAGATTTCGTAAAAGAAAACAAAACAGATATTGCTGTACTGTGTATTCCCAAGGAAAATGCAATGGAAATAGCAAGAAGAGTCGCTGCTCTTGGTATACATGGCTTGTGGAATTTTTCATCTACCGACTTGCACAACATTGAAGAAGAGTTTGGAACGGTCGTAGAAAATGTTCATCTTACAGATAATTTAATGGTTTTAGGTTATAGAATTTCTGAATTAAGAAAAAACGGAAAAAATTAAATTGAATAAATTTTAATTTCTAGGAGGAATGTGTATGAAAACTACTGATTTACGCAACGTTGTATTATTGGGACATGGTGGAGTCGGCAAAACCACTCTTGCTGAAGCTATGCTGTTCAATGCCAAAGCTATAGACAGATTGGGTCGTATAGCAGATGGCAATACAACGCTTGACTACGACGCAGAAGAACAAAAAAGGCAAGTATCTATAAATACTGCTGTTGCACCTTTTGAATGGAAAAAATCAAAAATTAATATTATCGATACTCCAGGTTATTTTGACTTTGTGGGAGAAATGTATGAAGGTATTTTTGTTGCCGATTCTGCAGTCATAGTAGTTGCGGGTGATGTTGCTGTTGGAACTGAAAAAGCTTTTGATGCATGTGAGTTACATAATATACCCAGGGTATTTTATGTAAACAAAATGAATGAAGAAACTTCTGATTTTAATAAGATTTACGATGAACTTGTTAATCTCTTTGGAAATAAATGCGTTGCGTTTCATTTACCAATAAAAACCGATAGAAAATTCGAAGGATTCGTTGATGTTCTGAATCAAAAAGCATATAAATTTGACAAGGATGGAAAAGTAACAGATACTGATATACCTTCAAACCTTCAGGCTCAGGTTGAAGAACTCAACATGAAGATAATGGAGATTGTTGCTGAGACTGACGATGAACTTATGATGAAGTTTTTTGAAGGTGAATCTTTCACACCTGATGAAATTAAGAAGGGTGTAAAGGAAGCCATTAACTCCAATAGCTGTTACCCTGTTCTTTTGGGTTCAGCTTTTGAAAACATGGCAGTTGCTCAGTTCAATGACTTCATAGTAGACTATTTGCCAAATCCGGCTGAAGTTTGCAAATTTGAGGCTGAAGATGCAAGCGGAAACAAGATTGATATTACACCAGACAGCTCTAAAGAACCGGTGTTGTTTGTATTCAAGACTATTGCAGACCCATTCGTTGGCAAATTGTCACTATTCAAGGTTTGCTCAGGCACTATGAAAGGCGACACTACAATGCATAACCCCAACAAGGGTGCTGATGAGAAGATATCCAATGTATTCACTATGATGGGCAAGAAGCAGATTCCTGTACAAGAGCTTGTTGCTGGTGATATTGGAGCAGTTTCAAAGCTGTCCAACACAACTACAAACGATACATTGTGCTTGAAATCAAAGCCTGTGAAAGTAAAAGGAATCAATTTCCCACAGCCACAGATTACACTTGCTGTTACTCCAAAGGCAAAAGGTGACGAGGAGAAGATAAGTAACGGATTGTCAAGACTTGCTGAAGAGGATTTGACATTCAAATATGAAAACGATCCTGAATTTGCACAACTTCTCATAACCGGTATGGGCGAGCAGCATCTTGATGTCATAGTTGGTAAACTCAAGAGCAAGTACCAGGTTCAAGTTGATCTTAGCGATCCAAAGGTACCATACAGAGAAACCATTAGAAAGAAAGTCAAGGTTCAGGGTAAGCACAAGAAACAGTCCGGTGGACACGGCCAATACGGTGATGTATGGATTGAGTTTGAGCCAGGAACACAAGAAGAGCTGGAGTTTGGCGAGAAGATTTTCGGTGGAGCAGTTCCAAAGAACTATTTCCCGGCAGTTGAGAAAGGATTGCAGGAAGCCATAAGGAAAGGCGTTCTTGCTGGATATCCTGTACTTTATCTGAAAGCTACCTTGGTTGATGGTTCCTACCATCCAGTCGACTCTTCGGAAATGGCGTTCAAGATTGCAGCATCCCTTGCATATAAGAAGGGTCTTGCAGAAGCAAGTCCGGTCCTTCTCGAGCCTATTTATCAGATCAAGGTATATGTGCCAGAAAGATACATGGGAGACATTATCGGTGACCTTAACAAGAGGCGTGGCAGAGTCCTTGGCATGAATCCTCTTGAGAATGGAATGCAGGAAATCGAAGCTGAGGTTCCATATGCTGAGTTGTTCAAGTATGCTACAGACCTCCGCTCCATGACCCAAGCAAGGGGAGAGTTTGTTTCTGAGTTTGTAAGATACGAAGAAGTGCCTATGAATATAGCTCAAAAGATTGTTGAAGAAGCAAAAGCTTCAGGCAATCTGGAAGGTTAAATTAATAGAAAACGATATGAATACCAAGACAGAGTGATTTTGATCATTCTGTCTTTTTTAATTTTTTTTTTGGTTAGACTATAAAATATTGACTTATAAAATATTTTTATGGTATAATAGTCAAAGAAAGTCAAGGACAAAAGGAGGGGTATAATTGAGCAATTTAAGTGATTTGATTGAAGAATTCATCAAAGGTTTGTTGGATGACAATGATCCGGAACATGTTGAGATACAGAGGAATGAGCTTGCAAACTATTTTAACTGTGTACCTTCTCAAATAAATTATGTTATAGATACAAGATTCTCTCCTGAAAAAGGCTATTATGTCGAGAGCAGAAGGGGAGGCGGAGGATATATCAAGATTTGTAGGATTAGATTTGACAAGGACAAGAATAAGGACCACTATACCATGCATGTAATTGGTGGTATGGGCAAGAGTCTATCACAGTACCATTGTCAGATATTCATTAGAAACTTTCTTGAGTATGAAATTATTACTGAAAGGGAAGCAAGAATCATGGAGGCTGCTACAAGCGACAAAATATTGAAGTTCCTGCCCACTGTAGAGCGAGATAAGGTGAGGGCTTCGTTATTGAGGAATATGCTTACTTCTTTATTGACACAAAGGGGTGATTAACAATGCTGTGTGACAGATGCAAAGCAAGAAATGCCACTATCAGAAAGATACAGGTTGTCAATTTTCATAAGCAGGAGATGAATTTGTGTAACCAGTGTGCAGTTGAACTCGGATATATTGGCAACAACATCGGTTCTTTGTTTTCTACTTTGCTGAACATGGACAATATATACAATGGTGTTGGGGCCTTTGACAAAAAATGTCCTGTTTGCAACTCCAGCATTAATACAATCAACAAGACAGGTAAATTTGGTTGTTCAGAATGTTATGATACCTTTAACAAGGAAGTACGCGCTCTGTTAAGAAAGATTCACGGCAATTGTGCGCACAAGGGTGCTACTCCTTATGTGGTGGCGAAAAATGATGCTGGCGAGAGCATTGCTGATGTTAGCAAAAGGCAGATGGAGCTGGTTAAACTGAAGCAACTTATGCAGGAAGCGGTGGATAGTGAAGAGTTTGAAAAAGCGGCCGAATTAAGGGATAGAATAAAGGCTATCGAGGAAGGTGAATAATATGTCGGGTTGGTTTACCAAAAGCGGTCCGATGCAGGATGTGGTCATAAGTTCCAGAGTAAGACTTGCCAGGAATTTCAAGAGTTTGCCTTTTCCTACATCGGAGAATATTAAGAGTGCGGAAGAGAGTATATCCATAGTCAAAAAAGCTGTGGATTCGGTAAAGAATCTCAATTTCAAGGTTATTGATCTAGGCAGCCTTCCTCAGCTTGATCAGGAGTATCTTGTCGAGATTCATATGATGAGTACCGATATGGTCGGAAAAAAGATACCTACCGCTTTGGTTATTAAAGAAGGAAATGAAAACCTGGCGGTTATGGTTAATGAAGAGGACCATTTGAGGATACAAAGCCTGATGCCTGGTTTGCAGCTGGAGGATGCATACAAGCAATGTCTTGAGTTTGAAGGTATTGCAGAGTTTCAACCCAAATATGCTTTCAGTCATGAGATTGGGTACCTTACCAGCTGTCCTACCAATACAGGTACAGGCCTTAGAGCATCTGCAATGGTTCATCTGCCTGCCCTCGAAAAGACGGACAAGATGGAATCTTTGATTGATCAATGCAGGAAAATGGGTGTTGCAGTAAGAGGTTTTCATGGAGAAAACACAAAAAGTCTTGGAAGCTGTTATCAGATATCAAACCAGGTTACCATGGGGTTTACTGAACATGAAATAATTTCAGGCATTGACAATCTTATAAAAAACATAATACAGCTTGAAAGGGAAGCTAGAGAGACGTTAAGGTCAAAGTTTGGAATAACTTTTGACGACATGATTTTCAGGGCATACGGAATACTGACCAATGCCAGAATGCTTACATCAGAAGAAGCTTTGAGACTTTTGTCGGAGCTTAAACTGGGTATTGACCTGGGAATGTTTGCAGAATATGACACTACTGATATAATTGCTCTTATGTCGAATGTTCAACCTGCATCCTTGCAGAAGATTTCTGGTAAAATACTATCACCAGGAGAACGAGATATTTTAAGAGCAAACATAATTAGAGAAAAGTTAAAGTCGAAGACAGAATGAATGGAGGTTGACTGAATGAGATTTACAGATAGTGCGTCAAACGCTATAAATACAGCAATAAACAAGGCGATATCATTAGGATTGCCATATGTGGGTACCGAGCATATACTATACGGTATCGTTTCAGAAGCAAAAAGCATCTCGGGCAAGCTTTTTGCAAAGCATGGGGTAACACCTGAAAAACTTGAACCTTTTCTTAACAGGCTGGCTGGAGACAATGTAGGACAGAAAGTCAGCATAGAACAGGCAAGATACACACCAAGAACAAAAAGAGTCATAGATAACAGTTTCAGGGAAGCATCCATGAGGGGACAGAAGTTTGTGGGAACAGAGCATCTTTTGGTTTCCCTTGTTTCTGAACCCGATAGTATTGCCGTTAAAATCCTTATTGAAATTGGTGTGGAACCGCAGAAGTTCCTTATGGATCTTAACAAGATACTTACTGGTCAGGAGATGATGTCAGGGGAGAATGTAGGTGGCATGCCGAATATGAATAATGTTGGCGGCGACACGAAAAAGCAGGAGGACTTAACCATTTTGAGATTCGGTAAAGACCTTACTGAGATGGCTCGTGAAAAGAAGTTTGACCCGGTTATTGGTCGCGAGAAGGAAGTCCAGAGAATAATGCAGATACTCAGCAGAAGGACAAAGAACAACCCATGCCTCATCGGAGAGCCTGGTGTTGGTAAAACTGCAATTGTAGAAGGCCTTGCTCAACTGATAGCGTCAGGTGATGTTCCAGAGCTTATGAGGGACAAAAGAGTTATCACTCTTGATTTGTCCAGCATGGTGGCTGGTACCAGATACAGAGGAGACTTTGAAGAGAGAATCAAGAAGGCTATAGACGAGGTCATAAAGAGTAAGAACATCATCCTGTTTATAGATGAGCTCCATACGATCATTGGTGCAGGTAGTGCAGAGGGTGCCCTGGATGCTGCAAATATATTGAAACCGGCTCTATCCAGAGGAGAACTTCAGATTATTGGTGCGACAACTCTCAATGAGTACAGAAAGCACATTGAGAAGGATGCGGCGTTGGAAAGAAGGTTTCAACCCATCATGGTTGATGAGCCAAGTCCCGAGGATACTATAAGGATAGTGTATGGTTTGAGAGACAAATACGAGTCTCACCATAATGTAACAATTACGGATGAGGCTTTGAAATCTGCGGTACATTTGTCCCACAGGTACATTAATGACAGGTTTCTCCCTGACAAGGCCATAGACCTGATTGATGAGGCTTCATCAAAGAAACGTCTGCTTTCATATACATTGACTCCAGATCTGAAGAATTTGGAGGAGACTTTGGCAAAGTTGCAGGCGGAAAAAGAAGAGGCAATAAACCATCAGGATTTTGAGAGAGCGGCAAAAATACGGGATGAAGAAAGAAAGATAAAAGGAGAACTCGAGGAAAAGAAGAACGAGTGGGATAAGAAAAAGGCAATGATATCCGGTACTGTTACAGAAGACGACATCGCAGAAATCGTAGCAGACTGGACAGGTATTCCTGTAACCAGATTGAATGAGGACGAAGCTGCAAGACTCCTTAATCTGGAAAATCAACTGCATGAAAGGGTTGTAGGACAGGAGGAAGCTGTAAAGGCAGTTTCGAAGGCTATAAGGCGCGGAAGAATGGGTTTGAAGGATCCAAAGAGACCTACAGGTTCGTTTATCTTCCTTGGACCAACGGGTGTTGGAAAGACAGAGTTGTCAAGGGCTCTTGCCGAACTGTTGTTTGGTGATGAGAAATCCATGATAAGAATTGACATGTCTGAGTACATGGAGAAACACAGCGTATCCAGGCTGATTGGTTCACCACCAGGTTACGTGGGATATGATGAAGGGGGACAGCTGACTGAAAAGGTTAGAAGAAAACCTTATTCAGTTGTTCTGTTCGATGAAATAGAGAAAGCCCATCCTGATGTGTTCAATATTCTGTTGCAGATAATGGAGGATGGAAGGCTTACAGATTCCCATGGAAGAGTCGTGGACTTTAAGAATACAGTAATAATCATGACATCAAACGTAGGTGCACGGAATATTACAGAACCAAAACGTCTTGGTTTTGCTGACCCTGACATCTCCGAGCATGAGAACTATGAGAATATGAAAAAGAATGTCATGGAAGAGCTTAAGAAGACTTTCAGACCAGAGTTTTTGAACAGGGTGGACGATATAATTGTATTTGAGCCTCTTAACAAGGAACAGATAGTGAAGATTGCTCACCTGCTTCTCAATGACTTGAAGAAGAGAGCAAGACTGAATGACATAGAGTTGTCCTTTGATGAAGGCGTTGCAGAGTTTATCGCTGATAAAGGTTTTGACCCTGTTTTTGGCGCAAGGCCTCTCAAGAGGGCTATACAGACACATCTTGAGGACAAATTGTCCGAAGGCATGTTAAGAGGGGATATAGACAAGGGTATGATAACAATTTATATTGAAGACGGTACTCCCAAGTACAGAAAGACAGAATAGCCATGGCGAAGAGCAAGACAAAATTCTATTGTACCGAATGCGGATACGAGTCCGCAGGCTGGCTTGGCAAGTGTCCAGGCTGTACCCAATGGAATACATTTGTGGAAGAGAAGATAACCAAGGAGGTTTCTGGTGCCGGCAATACAGGCATCAGAAACACTCCTAAAGCCGTATCCATCAATGAGGTATCCATCGAGGATGAGAAACGGTTAAGCACATCCATTGATGAGCTGGACAGAGTTATTGGTGGGGGAGTTGTCAAGGGTTCGATGATTTTGATTGCGGGAGACCCCGGTGTCGGAAAGTCAACTCTTATGCTCATGCTATCCGGAAATATCGCAAAAAGCAACAGGGTTTTGTATGTATCTGGAGAAGAATCTGTACGGCAGATCAAGATGCGTGCCAAAAGGCTTAATGTGGATGCAAAAGAGTTGTATTTGGTTTCGGAGACAAATATAGACTCCGTTACAAGGCTGATTGAAGAGTTCCAGCCGGGTTATCTTGTTGTAGACTCCATACAGACATTGTATGATGATGCAATACAATCAGCACCAGGTAGTGTAAGCCAGGTTAGAGAGACTACAAATACTCTTATGCAGATTGCAAAGACGCAGGGCATAAGTGTGTTCATAGTCGGTCATGTAACCAAGGGAGGAGCAATTGCTGGTCCTATGGTGCTTGAGCACATGGTAGATACCGTACTGTACTTTGAAGGTGAAAGGCACCAAACTTACAGAGTTTTAAGAAGTGTTAAAAACAGGTTTGGTTCCACAAATGAAATAGGCGTATTTGAAATGAAGGAAAATGGCCTTGTCGAGGTTCAGAATCCTTCACTGGCGCTTCTCTCTGGACGTCCTGTGGATTGTCCAGGCACAGCCGTTGTATGTACCATGGAAGGTACAAGGCCCATGCTTATTGAGGTACAGGCTCTGGTGACCAGATCCGGTTTCATGAATGCCAGAAGGATGGCAACGGGTTTTGATGTGAACAGACTGTCATTGCTCATTGCTGTAATGGAAAAAAGGCTGGGCTTGAAACTGTCCAATTTCGACGTGTATGTGAACGTTATAGGGGGTATTAGGATTACCGAGCCCGCTGTAGACATGCCCGTTGTGGCTGCTATCTTGTCATCCTACAGGGATTTGAGCCTGGATCCTGGGATGGTATTCTGTGGTGAGATTGGTTTGACGGGGGAGATAAGGACTGTAAGCCATGTGGACAAGCGGGTATCTGAAGCCATAAGGCTTGGTTTTACGAAGTGCATTATTCCTAAAGGAAACAAGCTAAAGTCACAAGATAGTGATAAAATAGTTTCAATAAGCTCTATTCAGGAGCTGAATGAATTGTTGTTAAAATAAAGGGAGGATGATTGTTTATGAAGACATTGATGCTAATTTCAAACGGTTTTGAGGAGATTGAGGCAATAACGGTCATTGATATCTTGAGAAGATGTGATATTGAGGTTGATGTTGCAAGCATAACAGGAAGCAGAGAAATAACCGGAGCTCATGATATCAAAATGGTTACTGATACCTTGATTGAAGATTTGAATGCAGAGGGTTATGATGGTTTGCTTCTCCCTGGCGGACTACCAAACGCACACAATTTAAGGGATGATGAAAGGGTTATTAATCTTGTAAAAGAGTATGACAAAAATGGCAAGGTTCTTGCAGCAATATGTGCCGCACCTTGCATACTCGAAAGAGCGGGTGTATTAAAAAACAAGAATGTTACTGCATATCCTAATTGCATTGATGAAAGCGCTGTGAATTACAAAAAAGTAAAAGCAGTAAGGGATGGCAATGTCGTTACCGGCTGTGGTGTAGGCGGTGCTATTGATTTTGCATTACTTATTGCCAAATCCCTTGGAAAGGAAGAAGAGGCCGAAAAGGTACGCAAAGGTATCCTTTATGATTGGCCGCTTGAGTAATTCTGAGCAGACATGATATCTACAGGTTCTCCGACAAGCTTTTGCATGTCGAAGAACAAGAGTGTAACAAGAATTGTTCCTATGCACATAATGAGGCTGTCTAAAGACAGCTTTATTACATTTATAACATCAATAACGTACTTGTTTGATATAAATTCAAACAAGATTGATGAAACAAAAGTGAGCGGAACAAGTAGTAACACTGGAAACAATTTATATCCCACGACTCTTAGAAGATCGGTTCTCGATACTCTAACCGCATGCCTTAATGCCTTGAATCCTCCAATGTTGTAGATTACAACCACTTGGATTACAAATCCAAACAGAAAGATCATGTAAAGACTTGGGATTATCAGAAAGATTCCCAGAGAGATAAAAAATCTAGTAATGAGAAATATTCCGAGAACTTTGGGAAACTGTTTTACAGAATCCTCAAAGACCTCGAAAAAGGACCTATGTATTCCATTCTGCCTTTCATATGTAGTTTTAATTACCACTATATCTCCTACAAGGGAGAACAACGACAGAATAAAGGATACAAGAATATATGTTGTGAACTGTTTTGTCAGAGCAGATATGTTTGCAATTTTCTCATAATCCGTAGTATTGAGATAGGACTCAAAATTGGAAAGATAATCATTTAACAGTTCTGTATCGATTATCCTGTCTGCAATGTAAACGTTTGCCAATGAAAGCGGCAAAAATACAAACAGTGTCAATAATAGGAAAATTGAAATATTCCTTCTGAATATGTTCACAGCTTCGCTGAATAAATAACTAAATCTTTTTCTTTCTGGCATTTCTCTTTCTGTACTCCTTGTATACTACCTTGTCATATTTCAAGAACTTGAATACATAATATGTGATTAACAAACCTATAAGGGAAAGTATGAAATATAGTCCAACTGCCAATAAATACATCGATAGGCTGTTGGAAAGAATTTCGACTGCCTTGTCTATGACATTCCCGGAAGCCTGTTTTGTAAAAGTAGGATCAAAGGAAAAGAAAATCAGCTGGGAAATAACAACTGACATCAATATTCCAATAATCACAAACAACAGGCTTAAAGCCTTTTTATCTCTTTTATCAACAAAAAACAGGTAAAGGGAATAGGCTGAAAAGCCGACAAGGAGATACAAAGGCCCAATCAGTGTTTTGGCGAAAAAGTTAATAGCCAAAAAGGGTATCGCACCGCCAAGTCCTCCAAGAAAAGAATATAGTAGAATCTGTCCGTAATTTTTCGAGTCATTCATCAGTCATCAAGCCCCATTGCGTTATTCACAAGTTCTTCAACTTCTTCTTCTGTTCTTCCTGTCGACAGCATCAGTTCGCTAAACAAAATGTTTCTTGCAGTAGTAAGCATCTTCTTTTCGCCTGTGGACAGGTTCTTATCAAGTTCTCTGATATAAAGAGCCTTGTACACATCGATAACATCAAAAATGTTACCCGATTTCAGTCTTTCCAGGTTTTCTCTTTGTCTCTTGTTCCAGTTGCTGTTACATTCAAGACAAGAAGTCCTAAAGTGTTCAAGTACGTTTGGAACCTCATTCTGATCAATTATGTCTCGTACACCATTGGCCTCGAGACCATCCACCGGTATCATAAGAACAGTGCTGCCATATGGGAGCTCGAGAAAATAATATTCCTTCATTTCACCCATTACTTCTCTTGTTTCAATCGAAGTTATTACACCGGCTCCGTGCATTGGGTACACTATTCTGTCTCCTATAGAGTAATTCATTTTAAAAACTCCTAGCAAGTAAATATTTACCTAAAAGGTATATACTAAATCCATATTACATTATATACTATTATTATCGGAAAATCAACAACAACAATGAAAAGGGGATAAATGGAGAAATGAGGATGAAGAAATTAACAGAAGAATTCATTAGAATGTTTGGAAAATCAGACAGACAGATTCGATTTTTTGCTGCGCCCGGAAGAGTTAATCTGATAGGCGAACATATCGACTATTGCGGTGGTTATGTATTTCCTGCAGCACTTACTCTGGACAATGTTGTTGCTGTAAGGGAAAACGGCACAAGCAAAATGAATATGTGTGCAACTGATCTTGCGCGTGTATATACTGCTGATTTGTCAGATATAGATAAGGCCAAAGAGCTGAAATGGGGGAACTACCAGGCAGGCATGGCAAAAGAACTGCTTGAAGCTGGTATAAACGTAAGAGGCGTGGACATGCTATATGACAGCACACTGCCTTTTGGAGCGGGCTTGTCCTCATCAGCTTCTATTGAAGTGGTCACAGGCTATGCGCTTGCCAGCTTATTTGCAAATGAAATGCCCAATCGTATTGAGATTGCGTTAATGGGGAAGAGATGTGAAAACAATTTTGTTGGTGTAAACTGCGGTATCATGGACCAGTTTGCTTCCGCCATGGGCAAAAAGGATTGTGCAATTCTTCTTAATTGCGATACATTGGAATATGAATACGTGCCTCTTGACCTTGGTGATTATGTGTTGATATTGGCCAACACTAATGTGAAACATAAATTGGGGAGCTCCAAGTACAATGAAAGAAGGCAGGAAGTGGAGAAAGGTCTTTCGTATATTCACACTGCAGCTCCTGATGACAAACGTCCATATTTATGCAACTATACTGTGGAAGATTACTTAAAGTATGATGAATATATAACAGATGATATAATAAGGAAGCGTGTAAAACACGTGATATATGAGAATGAAAGGGTTTTGCACGCAACAAAGGTATTAAAGCAAGGAGACCTTGTAAGTTTTGGACAAATCTTGTGCGAAGCTAATGATTCCATCAGATATTTGTATGAAGTTACAGGTATCGAACTTGATACGTTATTTGATTTGGCAATGGAAGAGGAAGGGTGCATAGGAAGCAGAATGACAGGAGCCGGTTTCGGCGGCTGCACTGTCAATATTGTCCACAAAGATAAGATTGAAAGTTTTAAAAAGAATGTGGGCGGAAAATACACAGAAAGAACAGGATTACAAGCAGACTTTTATATTTGCAGAATAGGAGATGGTGTCAGGGAAGTGTCTGTCAATAACTGACGTCATACAAATACAGACCATGGGGCGGGGCGGTTATCCCCGCTTTTGTTCTGTCTTTTGATTCAATAATAAAAGGTATGTTGTCAGGTGCAATCTTTCCAAGGCCAACATATACAAGAGTTCCGGCAATTATTCTTACCATGTTGTATAAAAATCCATCTCCACAGACTTCAATGGAGTATATATTAGGAAGATACTCCTGTTTGACCGTAGTGTGGAATACAGTACGGGTGGTAGTTTTTGCATATCCTCCCTGGGCCCTGAAGGCATCGTACTCTCTTTTTCCTTGAATATGCATTGCCGCTTTTTGCATCAAAGCCAAATCAAGCTCTCTATTTACATGCCAGACCCTATTATTTAAAAGTGGATTTCTTCTTGGAGATGCATGCACCAGATACTTGTAGGTTTTACTTTTCGCATCGTATCTTGCGTGAAAATCGTCGCTAACAAGGCATGATTCAAGTACAACAATATCCTCCGGAAGAAGAGGATTTACAGCATAAGATATCTTGTCCGGAGGAATGTTAGTATCTGTATGGAAATTTGCATTGTAGCAAAGAGCGTGCACGCCGGCATCGGTTCTACTGCAGCCTATTACGTCGACCTTGTGACCTAATAGTTTTGACAGAGTCTTTTCTGCCACCGACTGCACAGTTATGTGGCTTTTCTGTTTCTGCCATCCACAATATCTGGTTCCATCAAACTGCAAGACAAGCCTAATATTCATAATCAACTATCTAGCATTGCAGCGCCGATAATACCTGCATCGTTGCCCAAAAGTGCAATTTCAATTTTAGTATGATCAAGAAGCCCGCTGCCGTATACAAATTTATTAATGTAATTCCTAAGCGGTTCCAAAAGGTACTCTCCTTCTTTTGAGACACCGCCGCCTATCAAAATTATCTCAGGCTGGAATATGTTGATATAGTTTATTAATCCCTCTCCCAGATTCTTTATATACTCATCAACAATTCTTGTTCCTTCCGGATCTCCCATTCTCTTTGCATCAAATGCAGTCTTGGCATTTATTTTGGCTGGATCTTCATCACACAGCTCCGCTATAACGGGACTCTTGTTTTCCTTCAAAGACTTTACAGTTTCACGTATCAAAGCTGAAGCGGATGCATAAGACTCAAAGCATCCAAGACGACCACAAGTGCAGGGTTCTCCATCCACCCTTATAACCATGTGGCCAAGTTCTCCTGCCGCAAAGTTGAATCCATTATATATCTTGCCATCTATGATGATTCCACCACCAACTCCTGTTCCTAATGTAAAGGTGAGGGAGTTTTTGTAATTCTTCGCTCCGCCTGCAATGAATTCTCCCAAAGCTGCACAGTTTCCATCATTGTTGAGATATACAGGAATCGAAGTATGTTTTGCAAACACTTCTCTTACAGGAGTCTGTCTGAAGGGGAGATTTACTGTAAGCATAATAACTCCTTTCTCCGCATCGAAAGATCCCGGACATCCAATTCCTATGGATTTTATATCGTTTTCCTGCAAGTTGTTATCATTTATAATCTTTGACACCAGTTCCCACATGTTATATACTATCTCGGTGTCTTTTGCATTCTTGTTTGTTGGAGTACTGTCCTTGTGAATCAGTGTTCCGTTTTCATCCACCAATCCAGCTGCAATATTTGTTCCACCCAAATCAATTCCTATCCTATACATAAATACCTCCAGAATATATATTATTCGCAGATAGTATAGCACAAAACGCTTTTTATGTATATTGTCCAAATTAATAGGACAGAGAGTGAGAAAACGAGAGAAAAAGAGATATTTAAAGAGAAATAAAGAGAATAAGAGATATATATTGAATTTTATCAAAAAGTTAGTTGACATGCTTAATAAAATCAAGTAGTATATTCTAGTGCCTTTTATGGCTTAACAATAGAATAGGAGGTAAAACCATGCCAAACAACAATGAAAAAAAGTGGTATGTGGTTGATGCAGAAGGCAAAACCCTTGGCAGATTGGCAACAGAAGTTTCAAGACTGCTTATGGGAAAACACAAGCCCACATACGCACCTCATGCGGATAATGGTGACTATGTTATAGTTATCAATGCAGACAAGGTTATAGTTACTGGAAAGAAATACACTGATAAAATATACAGACGTCATTCTGGATATCCTGGTGGACTCAAGGAGACACCTTTTAAAGACATGATCAAGAAACGTCCAACATTTCCAGTAGAAGCGGCTGTCAAGGGAATGCTGCCAAAGAATTCTCTTGGAAGAGCCATGTTTAGGAAACTCAAGGTATATGCAGGTCCTGAACACAAGAATCAGGCTCAAAAGCCCGAAGTTTATGAAATCTAACTGGAAGGAGGTTATTTAGATGGCAGAATATTTTTACGGAACTGGTAGAAGAAAGAAAGCTGTAGCCAGGGTTAGACTTTATCCAGGTACAGGTCAGATTACCATTAATGGCAGATCCATTGATGATTATTTCGGTCTTGAGACTTTGAAAACAATTGTAAGACAGCCATTGCAGGTTACAAATACTGAAGGTAAGTATGACATAGTTGCCAGTGTTAAAGGTGGAGGATTCACCGGACAGGCTGGAGCTATTAGACATGGTGTTGCAAGAGCGCTTAATGATGCCGACGATTCGTTTAGAGAACCTCTCAAGAAAGCTGGATTCCTCACAAGAGATCCAAGAATGAAGGAGAGAAAGAAGTACGGCTTGAAAAAAGCTCGTCGTGCTCCACAGTTTTCAAAGAGATAACATATTGTTTCATTACACACGAGTTTGTTCAAACTTACAAAGTTTGTTTACGAGTTTACAAAACCGTCATAGGTATAAAAACCTTTGGCGGTTTTTTGTTGTGTAAAAAAGCATATAACAATGTATAAAATATGAAATCCGGACGCAGTTTTAATCCCTCGAAAGCAAGTAGAATTCCGATGTTTAGGTGGTTTCGATATTTCCTCCCGTAGGTTATACCCTGCGTATGAATACTCATTACCTTCCACGAGCAAACTTTGTCATTCTTCACTGCTCACGAGCAAACTCGCTTGTCATTTTCTCATTTTTT
>DUPL01000011.1 GCA_012838385.1 Clostridiaceae bacterium | reverse complement strand
CCTCCTTGCTACTCAAACTTCTCTTTCTCCTTGTCTCTCTGCAGCTTTTCTGAAAGAGACTGGATTTCAATAAGTTTATGGTACTTGCCTTTGAGAGCCATCAATTCCTCGTGCGAACCGCACTCAATTATTCTGCCCTGGTCAACAACAACAATCTTGTTTGCCTTTCTCAAGGTTGACAGTCTGTGGGCAATCATGATGGTTGTACGTCCGCTTATCATCCTGTCAATAGCCTGTTGAATAAGATTCTCGGTTTCAGAGTCAACACTGGCAGTAGCTTCATCGAATATGAGGATTCTTGGGTTTTTCAATACCGCACGGGCAATTGAAATACGCTGTCTTTCACCGCCGGACAGGCCAACGCCTCTTTCTCCAAGTACGGAGTCATAACCATCAGGCTGCTTTGCAATAAAGTCATGTGCATTTGCAATATCTGCGGCATGAATTACCTGTTCTACATGAGCATCGGGAACGCCGTAGGCTATATTATTGAAAATGGTATCGCTGAACATCATCGGATCCTGCTGTACAAATCCTATGCATGAACGGTAGAACTCCATGTCAATATCCTTTATGTTGACGCCATCTAGCAGTATATCTCCTTCATAATCGGAATAGAACCTCATGATAAGGTTGACCAGTGTGGATTTTCCCGAACCTGTAGTTCCTACGATTCCAACCACGTCTCCAGGCTCAATCACAAGATTTATATCAGACAGCACTTTCTTGGTGCGGTCAAAGGAGAAGTTTACATTTCTAAACTCAATCTTGCCTTTTACTTCTCCAAGAACTCTGCCCTTGCCATAGTCAGGTTCAGGTTCTGCATCTATTATGTCAAGTATTCTTTCAATGGATGTAAGGGCGCTCTGGTAAACGTCGCTGAAGTTTGCAAAGAAACCTACAGGACCATAAAACATTGCAGTATATGATATGAAGGAAACAAGAAGACCCACTGAAAGGCTTCCTGAAATAACCCATTTGCCTCCAATGCTCCAGATAAGTAATGAACCCAATGTGACAAACAGAGCAACTGCATTAGGGAAGGTGTTCGTTATTTTTGCTGAGTTTGTATCCACCTTTCTCCACTCAGCAGTGTATCTTTCAAACTTCTTTACAGCACTCTGCTCTTTTGCAAAGGACTTGACCACCCTGATGTTGGGTATTGTATCAGTAAGTACAGAGGAAACAGCAGCGCCGCGCCTCCATATTCTAATGTAGTAAGGCCTAATCTTTTCAGCAAATACCTTTGCACCAATTACAACAAAAGGTACAGGGATCAGAGACAGGAGTGTAAGTTTCCAGTGCATTGTAAGCATTATGACTACTATACCAATAAGCAGCATGAACTGCACTAGTATTTCCTGTGTAACCCTGATGATAAAACCCCTAATATTCTCAGTATCGCCATTTATTCTGTTTATTACGGAACCGGTTGTGGTTTTGTCGTAAAACTTCATGGGCAGATACTGGGCTTTTTGATATACATCATTCCTTAAGGACTCAACAATCCTGTTTCCGCTCATCCTGAGTAGGTAGCCTCTGTATGCTGCTACTGAGTAGTGGACTATGTACGAAACAAGCAGAACAATTACAACGATTGTAAGAGCTCTGTAGTCCTTGTTTGGCAAAATGCTATTTAATAGCTCCTTTGTGATATATGGAGGGAGCAGTGCAATTGCCGTTGTTATAACGGACAAAAAAAGGCTGAACAGAAGGGGCCACTTTTCAGGGATTATGTATTTTATAAACTTGGTTGCGATCTTCTTTTTGGACTGGCACTTTATACAGTCGGCGCCTGGCCTTATGAGGGTCCTTCCGCAGGTTGGGCAGACACTCATTAGTTTTTCAAAGGTTGCTTCGGCAATTTCAAGCTCGTCCTTTAATGGAGAGCCCTTGCCTATTTGAACTATAAAGGATGAAGCCATCTCACACAACGTTGTTACAGTATATGTAAATCGGAAGAACCTCAGTATTCTTCCGTCGTTGAGCTCAATATTGAGCTGGGCATTGCCGTACATCCTTTTGATGGAGGCATCCTTTATCTCTTTATATTCATATGTGAGTATTCCATCTGCATGAGAACTATCCACTGACATCACCTTCTTGTCGGTAACTGCCAGAGCTGATTCTCCATACTTGCCCTCCAGGGTCAAGTCTCCAATAATTACAAACAATAATCTTTCGTCATCAACCAATTTTGCTTCAACAAGCTTCCTGATAGTCTCAGGAATGGGCTTGTTTTTTAGTGCATTTTCATATTCCACCATTTACACCTCCAAGATGGAGAAAATATTAAATTGACAAAGTAATTATAGCCTTGATGTAATTAATGTCAAGGCTATAAGGAAATTTAACAGATTTTCAATATTCAATTGCCGCTTTTGCTGATACTATTTGTCTGATGATTTCAGGGTCAAATTTGGGTTTTCTGTCGTAAGTATAAAGTCCGTTCACTTCCTGTTCCACATCGGTAAGCTGTGTATAGCAAAAAGCGCATACCTTCGGATGATTTAAAAGATAACGTACCAATCCTTCAAACCTCTTTAGAAACTCTTCCTCGGTATTTGGAGCATTTCCATATCCCCAGCCTTCCTTGTCCGGAGCCCACCAGGTTCCTCCAAATTCACTGACAAAGTACGGAGTACCCTTCTTGTATGTTGAAGGATCCGAAAGTGTAACATACGGAGTATCTCCAGTCTTGAAAGGATCCAGCTTTCTTGCAAAGCTTTCTATATCCTGATCATAATCGTGCATGTCATAGACGTCTGTAAATTTTGTATGAACCCAGCCGCTTGTATCAATAATTGGTCTGGTAGGGTCTATCTCCCTTGTCACCTTATAAATATACTCAAGGATTCTATTGTCCTGATTGCCTTGGGTTTCATTGAAAGGACACCAGCCAACAATGGAAGGATGACTTATGTCTCTGTTCAATATTTCAACCCACTCTGGGAGAAATGCCATCATGCCTTCCGGATTTGAAATATCAAGACCCCAGTTGGCATGCTCTCCCCAACACAAATATCCCAGTTTGTCTGCCCAGTAAAGGAACCTTGGCTCAAAGACCTTTTCATGCAGCCTTGCACCGTTGAATCCCATGGCAATAGACCTTTCAATGTCTTTCCTCAGCTCATCATCGGACGGAGCTGTATAAACACCATCCATGTAGTAGCCTTGATCAAGAATCAGTCTCTGGAATACCGGCTTGCCATTGATAAGGATGGCCTTGTCTGTAAGGGACACATTTCTCATGCCGAAATAGCTTTTTATCGTATCAACAAGACTGTCGTTTTCATAAAGTGTAATTTCAAGGTCGTAAAGTCTTCCTTTTAGTGGTTCCCAAAGATGCAGCTCGCTTAGTTGGATGGAAAATGAGACCTGTCTCCAGTTTCCTTTAACCTCCACGGAACCCGTATCCTTGCCTTCGTACGAAGACCTGGCGTCAATCTTGAGGTTGGAGCCATCTCTTACATTTCCTTCAAGGAAAACAGTTATATTGATTCTTTGATTGTTTATATCCGGCACCATCTTCAAATTACTTATATATGTATCCGAAACCTGCTCGAGCCATACGGTCTGCCAGATACCAGTGGTTCTTGTATAGTGACATCCATGGGAATCATATCTAAAGCTTTGTTTGCCGATGGGCTGTTTGCCGCTTCTTGTGTCGTCCGCTGCACATACTACAACCTCATTGACTCCAACTTTTACAAAATCCGTGATATCAAATGTAAAACCCACATAGCCGCCCACGTGGGTACCGACGCTATGTCCATTAATCCATACCTCTGCATGGTAATCCACTGCTCCAAAGTGAATCAGGGTTCTTTTCAACTCTTTGAGCTCGAAGGTTCTTCTGTACCATACACAAGGCATGAAATCCTTGATTTCAAGACCTGACAGTTTGCTTTCAGGACAGAAGGGAACAATAATTTTCTTTGAAAATACGCCGTTTGCGTGCATGTTACGTTCTCTTCCGCTTTGGCCGGGATCAAGTTCAAATTCCCATTCGCCATTTAAATTGATCCAGTTATCTCTTCTCATTATAGGTCTGGGATATTCCGGTCTTGGTAGATTCATAAAAAACATTCCTTTCCTTACATAGTCCTATACTCATTGGGCGTATAGCCAGTATATTTCTTAAACACCCTGTGGAAGTGTTCGTTGCTGTCATATCCTACCATGTGTGCAATCTCATGCACGGGAAGGGATGTATCTCTTAGGAATTTGCATGCATTTCTAAGCTTCGTTTCTATAAGTATCTCCGAGAAGGTGTAACCTGTTGTGGATTTTATCAGGTTGCTGATATAGTTTGGAGCATAGTTGAAATGCCTTGCCAAATCCCCCAGCTTTATAGTCTTGTAATTCTCTTTTATATACCGCAGTATCTGGACAATGTTTGGTATGTTCGTATCCACTGTTTTTGGAAGTTCAATGTTGTCCACATGATTTTCCAGCATGTAGTGAAAGGATGCAAGCAAAAGGTACTCTCTCAAATCACTGTTGTTCTTATGGTCTTCAAAGATTCCATCCCAGATCAGGTATTCAAGAAGGGTGTGCAACCTTATGTCTCCCTTTGTATGGAACAGTATGTAGTTGCTTGCGTTGTTCGTATAAAGGATACGAGTGAAAAATGTTGAAAGAATATTGTCGTCCTTAAGGAGCTTGAAAAAAGTTTCCTTGAAGGTGGTCTTTTTTATAAGGATATTGATAATCAAGCTGTCGTCAAAAACACTCATTGCATGAGTCACATCAGAGGACATTATGCAAATGTCTCCTTCATTCAGTCTGATTGGAGTCCCTTCAATTATATTATCGCACGATCCTTTTAGAACATAAATCATTTCAAAGAATGTGTGGCTGTGTCCCCTCATGGGACTGTATCTTTTGTGTTTCAGCACACATATGTTTGATTCCAGGTTGTCAAAGAGAAGTATATTTTCTTCTTTAAGACAAAAAGAAAAAGCCGTGGTGTTTTCAACGAGCAAAAGTTCGTTGTTCCTGAAATCTTCGTGTTTTCTAAGAAACTCTTCATAAGTATCCTTATTCTGTTTTGCAAAAAACAATTCCTTGTAAATCAGTTCGTCTTCGTCTAATGGTATTAGCCGTTCTAGCAGTTCACCTGGTTTGTACATATAAAACATCCTATTACATTATTTTTCTTCATCCTTACATCCAATTATATCATCAGGCAATAATATAAACAAGCAAAAGTCGCAACAATTCTTTCAATCTGCAAACAATTTGGAAAATATAATCTGTAGAAAAGTCAATTTATGATTTCACGAATATTATTTAAAGTCATTGATAATTAATAGGTTATGATGGATAATTTAACAAGAGGTGATGTTATGAGCGAAAAGCTGAAACGAGTGCTTTTGCTGGTGTTGTTCATATCGCTCCTGTTAGGAAATTATGATTTGAGAACAATACAATCAAACGATAATACATTCTACATGACGGATAACAAAAGTTATAATGCAGAAGATACTGTATACAAACTGGACTTCGAGGAGTCGTCTCTGACCTCCTACAAGTCGGAGCCTGGCTGGAAGTTTACCAATGAAGGCAACGGCGTAATTGAGAATGGAAAGCTCAAGTGCAAGAGTGGCAAGAGCTTTGACATTAGAAGTGAATTCAAGCTCGGTGATGAGTATGGAGTGACAAACGCACCCATAGAGTTTGAAATGCTTATGACGAAAGGAACGGTAAGTGTTGGAACAAAACTTATCTCAACAGTTTCTGTTGTTGATACCGGAATTTGGTTCCACATTTCGCCCAATGATGTAAAGGTGACAATTGGGGGAACCGAAGCTGTAGAGAAAATAACCCACGGAATGTCTCTGGATGTGGAGAGAAAGTATAGAATAACCAGCAGTGGTTCCAGAACACGCCTGTATATCTCCGAGGGAGATGACTTTATCAAAGTAGCAGAAGTATATCTGGATGCTGACAACATATTCTCCATATCGGATAAGGACGGCAATCTCGTAGGCGAAAAAGTAGAAAATTCAAGAACTCCATATACAGGTCTGTGGAAAATGACGATAGACAGACTGGATGGACATATAGACAACCTTACGTATACCAATACCGTGGTTACACAGGTTTTCCCTGATAGGGAGCAGAGGCCTGTCGACTACAGTACATGGGTTGCAACAGACGACCTTGGCCGCGTAACTCCAATGCAGGATGAAACAAGAGCATTCCAGGAAGACAAGTATGTAGGTCTTTTCTACTTCTTTACCGGAAACGCTCACAGGGAAAGCCAGATAGTTGACGTAACGAAGGAGTACCTGGCAAGGGGAATTGACGGACTGAAGGCGTTGCTTCCCACGGTACCCGGAATTTACTGGGCAGAGCCTTATTTCGGTTACTATCTGAATTCCGATACCTGGGTAATCAGAAAGCATGTTCAGATGTTTGAAGCTGCAGGCATTGACTTTATCTTCCTTGATGTGTCCAACGGAGAAACCTTTGACGAGGCTGTGACCGTGTTGCTTGACACATTACTTCAGATTAGAAAAGAAGGAGGGCAGACTCCTGAGATAGCTTTCATGTGCGGTGACATGCCCCATATACTGGTACATGACTTGCGCATAATTTACAACTTGGTATACACGAAACCCGAGTATGAGGAATTGTTCTTCAAATGGGAAGGCAAGCCTTTGATTTTGGGTAACAACGATATTCCAGGTGGAGAAAAGTGGACTGTTTCCCATGAGACCATTGGTCAATATCCTGAAGACAGATTCTGGAGCTCCCTTTCAACGGAAGACAGGGAATACTTTGAAAGTGGTCAATATGAACAGGATTTGAGCAACTTTACTGTTAGGAAGAGTTGGGCATGGCAGTCCAGGAAATATGACAATGACAAGGACTATTCAGGTTACTGGGATTACCTTGATGACTCTCCACAAGCTCCTGGAAGAAGCTTTAAAGGAGATGTGGAACAGGTTCCTGTCAGTATTGCAATCCTTGCGCATCTTGGCAAGGGAAGAAGCATGACTGACAACAACCCCAACTATGGAAATAACAAGGAAGACTTTGAATTTACATTGGGCACAGCCCAATACGGCTATCACTTTGCAGAGCAGTTTGAAAGAGCCCTTGAAATTGACCCAAAGGTTATCATGATAACTGGTTGGAATGAATGGGTTGCCGGAAGACAAAGCAACTCCTTTGCAGATATGAAGACCGGACATACAACCACGCCATATTACCACTTTGTTGACCAGTTCAACCCAGAGTTCTCAAGAGATGCAGAACCTATGAAATTGAGGGATGGCGTTGGCTATGGCGATGCATACTACTATCAAATGGTATCATATATTAGGAAGTTTAAGGGCATGCCGCCACTTCCCGGATCTCCTTGGAAGAATGTTGTATCCTTTGACGTATCTATATCCGATGGCGAAAACAGAATGCAGGATGTGGACAAAAAGATAATGAGTCAGTGGGACAAGGTAAAAACCACTTATATGGATACAATAAATGATATCATGTTTAGAAACAGCCCTTCCTATGGACTGATGACCACTTACGTAAATGCAACTGGAAGAAACGATATTGAGTATGCCAAGGTAACTCAGGATGACAAATACATGTACTTCCTGGCAAAGACGGTGTCTGGTATCGTTACTGAGGATGAAGAAAACTGGATGAATCTATTTATTGACATCGACCAGAACTACGAAACAGGATGGGAAGGTTATGACTTTGTGCTTAACAGAAGTCGTGACGGAAAAACTGTTTCTGTTGAGAAGTTTGTAAATAACGGCTGGGAGTTTGAGACCGTTGGCACTGCAGACTACCTTATGGGTTCTGATAACTTGACAATTAGGGTATCCAAGGAACTTTTAGGTATAACAGGAAACGAGCCTGAGTTTGATTTCAAGTGGGCTGACAATTCGACAATCACTGGCAATGTAATGCAGTTTATGGATTTGGGAGATGCAGCTCCTGACAGCCGTTTCAACTTCAGATTTACGACTGAAGGAGTTGTTCCTGTTGACGATGAAAAAGATGAATTGCCAGAAACGCTTATATATATAGCTATCGCATCAGCAATTGTAGTAGTTGCAATTGTTGTGGTCATATTGATAATAGTTAAAAAAAGGAAGAAAGCATAAATGAAAGGAGAAAAAACAACATGAAGAAAAAGGGAATTATCTTACTAATCCTTATTACCGCTTTTATACTGTTATTTGTAACAGCTTGCAAGAAGGATGAGACCGGAAAGGAAACACCTGCTCCAACAGCAACACCTGCTCCGACAGAGGATGCCAATACACCTGAGCCTACTGCAACAAAGGAGCCGGGTCCAACATTAAAACCTATTACCGAAGAAGAAAAAGGAAAGCCTCATCCTGAAGCAGAGGAGCTTATGAAGCTTGATTTCTCGGAAGTAGAAGAGATTGACGATATTGATTACGAATTGAGACAGCCTGAGTACATCAATATAGCTGATGGCTACATGAATATAACTGAGGTTTGGTCTGCTGTTTCACCAAACTACGGCTATGGACTTGGTACCGATCACAATCAGTATGAGTGGTCAGCTACATTCCATATCTCACATCTTTCGCCTGACGCTCCTCACGTTGCATACTTTGTAGGTGCAAGAGTTCCACAGGAAAGAACAGCTGACTATCCAGGCGGTATTTGGCTTGCATTCAACTATACAAGGAATGTATGCGTGTATATACCAGGCGACAACTTTGTTGATGACAAGGGTGAGGTTATTACAAGCTGGGCATTCAAGTACTTCAACCTTACAATTCCAGAAGATTTTACTACAGAACATACAGTAACTGTAGTAGATACAGGAGATGAAATCTGCTACTACATGAATACTGCGGATGATCCACAGTATCTTATCTGCAGAATAGTTCTTGATGGTGAAGATTTGCTAATCTACAACAAGGATGGAGAAACCATAAAGACTTTCATGAATGCTGTAAATG
>DUPL01000010.1 GCA_012838385.1 Clostridiaceae bacterium | reverse complement strand
TTTTGGTTGGACCATCAGGATGCGGAAAATCAACTACATTGAGAATGGTGGCAGGACTTGAAGAGGTTACCTCAGGAGAGCTGTTGATAGATGGTAAATTGGTTAATGACATAGCTCCAAAGGACAGAGATATAGCGATGGTTTTCCAGAACTATGCCCTGTATCCCCATATGTCGGTATTTGAGAATATGGCTTTTGGACTTAAATTGAGAAAGACACCAAAGGGAGAAATTAAAAAGAGAGTACATGAAGCAGCAAGAATTCTTGAGATAGAGCATTTGCTTGACAGATCCATTAAGGCGTTGTCCGGTGGTCAGAAGCAAAGAGTTGCTCTTGGACGTGCCATCGTTCGTGAACCAAAGGTGTTCCTAATGGACGAACCGCTTTCAAACCTGGACGCAAAGCTTCGTGCACAGATGAGAACCGAGATTATTAAATTGCATCAAAAGCTGCAGACAACAATTATCTACGTTACTCACGACCAGGTAGAGGCTATGACGATGGGTTCGAGAATCGTTGTTATGAAAGACGGTTACATTCAGCAGGTAGAGACTCCACAGCGTCTCTACGAGCGTCCTGTAAACATGTTCGTTGCTGGATTTATAGGAACTCCACAAATGAACTTTGTAAACTGCCGTGTTGAGAAGATTAACGATGACATTTTCCTCAGAATTGGTAGATGGACAATAAAACTTCCAGAAGTTAAGGCAAAGCGTCTTGAAGAAGGCGGCTACATTGACAAGGAAGTTGTAATGGGTATCCGTTCCGAGCACGTACATGATGAAGCGATGTATCTTGAAGCGTACAAGGATTCACAGATTGAGTCCACTATAGAAGTTCTAGAGTTGCTTGGTGCAGAATCCCTGGTATACATGATGCTAGAAGGACATGTCTTTATTGCAAAGATTAAGCCAAGGCACAATATTTATGTTGGCGATACAATGAGATTTGCACTTGATCCTAACAAAATACATGTATTTGACAAGGATACCGAGAACGTTATAACCAACTAATTGGAATATATATTATTGAATATCAGGCCTCACTTTGTGTGGGGCTTTTTTTTATTGAGTGCCATATATTTACCTTGAAAAGGGTAGTATAAGCAAGTATAATAGCATTGTATAAATCTTGAATGGGAGAAGAGTGGATTTTTGAACAGTAGTAAGGATGTCAGAAGACAACTTGATAGAATTGCACTAATAATAGGCAGGGATTTCGGAGTAATTGATGAAAAGGATAACAAAATATATTGCTCTGATGTATCGGATAATGCCTTCAATACAATTACTATTCCTGAAGAACTAGAAAATGATATCGACTACAGTGATTTTGTCCAAAAAGATGGATATTCATTTTTCAGATATGCGGGGTCTGACAGTACCGTTTATCTTTACATGAAATCCGGAGAGAACCTGGATAATGATAGAAGGCTTCTTGAGCTTGCAGCTCTTGCATATGAAAACAAGGAGCAGATTCAAAAAAGTGAAATAAATCATTTCTACCAGTCTTTGCTCATAGATGGTCCAAAGTCTGTAAATCAAAGTGAACTGACCCAGTACGGAATTAAAGGTGGATACGGGTTTATGGTTGTGAATATTTATATAAGTAGCGATGATTATATCAGCAACAGCGAATCATCCTCCATTACCGTACTTCTAAAGGGTATCTTTTCTCAATTTCAGACATACCAGATAGTAATCCTGAACTCCCAGAAGTATGCTGTGGTTTTTGGAATCAATGAAGAAAAAGTAGAGTATGAACAGATAATCGAAACAAGTACAACTATTAGGGATACCCTTGCTTCGGAGCTTATGGTGGACGCATATGTTTCAGTTGGTTCTTTGGTTGGCAAGCTGACGGAAATAAACATATCCTATAAAGATGCGGAAACTGCAAGAGAAGCAGGACTTGTTTTTGGTTTGGACAAAGAATGCTATGTCTATGACAAAATGGGTATAGAAAAGCTAATTTATGGTCTTCCCATTAGAAACTGTGTATCGTTCCTGAAGGAGACTTTGGGTGTTGAGTTTTTAAAAGACAAAAATGCAAAGGAGCTTCTGTATACAGTGAAGACCTTCTTGTACAACAACCAGAATGTAAGCGAATCTGCAAGAGCTTTATACATTCACAGAAATACGCTTGTCTACAGGCTGGATAAATTCAACAAGCTGACAAACTTGGACAGTACCAGATTTGAAGAAGGAATGAAGATTGGTATAGCATTGATGATTATGAAATATTTAGAGAAAAAGGCACCGGGGGAGTTAGAGTTCGAAAGATGAAGTTTAAATTGAATACAAATGAAAAAGGGATGGTACATATGGATAGCCCAATAATTATATTTGACAATGTGGTAAAAAGATATCCTAACGGCGTATACGGACTTAGAGGCATTTCCTTTGAGATATATGAAGGTGAGTTTGTCTTTTTAATGGGAGCAAGTGGTGCAGGTAAATCTACAATAATTAAGCTATTAATGAAGGAAGAGGATCCAACCTGCGGAACGATTATCGCAAACAGTCAAAACTTGAAAAAAGTAAAAGGTAGAAGGATACCCAGGTACAGACGTGATTTGGGTGTGGTTTTTCAGGACTTCAGACTGCTTGAAAAAAAGACAGTCTATGGCAATGTTGCCTTTGCCATGGAGATAATGGGACATTCACCCTCTGAAATAAAACACAGGGTGAGGCTTGCTTTGCAGCTTGTCGGACTATCCAGCAAGGAAAAGGAATATCCTTCTCATCTGTCTGGTGGAGAGCAGCAGAGAGTGGCGCTTGCAAGAGCTATTGTTAATGCTCCCAAAATAATTATTGCAGACGAGCCAACAGGCAACCTTGATCCGGAAAACTCAAAAGAGATACTGGAGATATTGAATCAAATAAACAAAAGGGGAACAACCGTAATCGTTGCAACCCATGAACGAGATCTGGCTCTTTCCATGGGCAAAAGGATTGTGTATCTTGACCATGGCCTGCAGGCTGACGACAGAATTCTGTGTGAAGAGGAAATGAAAGTCGGAAGCATAACCGGCAGAAAAAAAAGAGGACTGAGAAAAGGAGGTGGCAGCGATGAGGAAGCTAAGAGTATTTTTATACATAATTAAACAGGGAATAACCGGAATGGTGAAAAACGGCTTCATGATATTTGCATCGATATCAGTGGTATTTGTGGCGCTGTTTATTCTGGGTTCACTGAATCTTACATCCCAAAACCTCCAACATATAATGGATAAGCTAGGAGACAAGCCTCAGATTAGAATAGACCTCGAGACTGAAACTACTGATGAAAGAGTTCTGGAGATAGAGAAGGCACTCCAGGAAGATCCAAGAGTTGAGAATGTTATAACAGTTAGCAAGGAAGAGCAATATGAAAGATTTTTGGAGACCTTCAAGGACAAAAAGGAGCTTTTTGAAGGCTATAGTCCTGAACTTCTTTTTGTATCGTTTGAGGTAAAACTTAAGGATTCTTCTACAGGTGCAGCGTTTGCCAAAGACATGAAGAACCTGGAAAGCGTGGAAGCTGTTACTGACATTCTTGATGTAGTCAATCTGTTTGCGTCAATTAAGAAGGGTATAGAAGTAAGTGCGTATCTGGGATTACTAATACTGGGTGTATTGTCCATACTTCTTACCATGAACACCATAAAACTAACTGTAATGGCAAGAAGGAAGGAACTTGAGATAATGAAATTTATCGGTGCGTCCGAATCCTTTACAAGAGGACCGTTTGTAATAGAAGGCATGTTCATAGGCATTGTCGGCGCAGGAATAGCATATTTTATAGTGAAATATGTATATGGCCTAATAGATGAATTTCTTGCCGAGAAGGCATTTTTCAATAATTTTATTGATTTGATTGACTTCCAAACTGTTGCAGGAAACCTTTTATTCTACTTTATTCTGGCAGGTGTTGTAGTGGGAGTATTAAGTTCCGCATTTGCCATAAGAAAGTATATAAAAGTTTAAAAAATGTGTTGCACAACCTGAATGATTGTGATAGTATGTAACGGAACGATTACCAGCATTCACAAAATGTTAATAAATACATATCTGTCTAAGGAGTGTTTTTACAAATGAAGAAAACGATGCTGACAAGAATCATATCGATAGCTTTGCTTGCTGCGGTGTTATTTACTTGCAGTCTAAACGTACAATCCGCAACACTTGAAGAAATCGAGCAAAAGATCAAACAGACGGAAAACCAGAAGAACGACATTAATGACAAATTGGGCAATATTGCAGACAGAAAGAAACATGCTGCAAACAATGCCAATGCAAAAGAGGCTGAGCTTTCAGAACTGGAAAAGCAGAAGCAGAACAATTTGTCTGAAAAAGAGCTCATTATTAAAGATATTGAGCATACATATGATATGATACTGAATATGGAAGAGACCATAAGACAAACACAGGAAGAGTATGACAAGAAGCGTGCCTTGTTTGATGAACGTGTAAAGGTCATGTACCAATATTCTGACTATTCCATATTCCAGATGCTGCTGGAGTCAAAAAACATCCTTGATTTTATCAACAGGGTTTATATGATGGCCACTCTTCTTAGAAATGACTATGCTCTGATGGAAGAAGTCGACACTTTGAAAAAAGACCTTGAGCACAAGAAATCAATGCATGAAATAGCTTGCCTGGACAAGGAAGAGGTGCTAGCGGAGAAGGAAAAGGTTCTCCAGATGCTCGATGAGGATTATAAAAACATTGAGATGCAGTACATACAAAGCAGAAAAGAGTTGGAATCGCTCCTTGTAGAAGAAGACAAACTTCTAGCAAAATCAAAGCAACTTGAAGAAGAACTTAAGAAGCTGCAGGAAGAGTCAAAGAAAATAAAGTATGCTGGCGGTAAAATGCTCTGGCCGGCGGAGAAGGGAACGTACATATCATCGTATTTTGGAAACAGGTTGCATCCGATACATAAAGTGTGGCGAATGCATAATGGAATAGATATACCGGCACCGGGAGGTTCGAACATACGGGCGGCCAACTCCGGAACAGTAATCAGAGCCACATGGGATAGCGGTTACGGATGGTACATAATTATAGACCACGGTGGTGGAATTTCAACACTGTATGCCCATGCAAGAGAGCTGGTCGCTAAAGCGGGTGACAAGGTGGAACGTGGCCAGGTTATTGCAAAAGTAGGAACGACTGGAACATCAACAGGAAACCATCTGCATTTCGAAGTAAGAGTTAATGGAACACCGGTTAATCCGCTCAATTACGTTGTGGTTCCTTGATTTTATTGGATTATTAAGGTATACTTTACCCTTGCAAGGTATGGTATACCTTATTTTTTTTGGAAGGATAGAGGTTAAAATGGGTAAAAAGTTTTATCTTAAGGATACTAAGTTAACGAGAAAGATAAAAAGAATAATGAAGAAGAAGAAGGAACATCAGGGAATTGATGTTCTGGAATACAGGGAAGACGATATTAACGAAACTCAGAGTCCTAAAAAGGAATATTATTTTAAACTTAGCGCTTCCACATTATTTTTCTCAGCAGCGATAATAATTGTAATAACCGTATTTTTATCATTCTTTGTTGCAGACAGACTTTTCTATGGCGGATACTTTGCTGAAAAAAGCAATAAGGTTTCATTTGATAGAACTGTTGATTACAGAAAAGTAGCAAAATTTCAGGATGTGCTTAATTTCATAAGGAAGAACTATTACTTGGAGTATGATGAAAACGAACTGCTTGAAGGTGCATTGAAAGGCCTTGTTGACGCTTTGGGAGACCCTTACTCCAACTATTTTGAACCTGGTAGCATGGATGATTACAATGACTACATAACAGGTACCTACAGGGGAATAGGAGTCGAAGTCCAGGAAGTTGAAAACGGACTCAAGGTAACAAATGTATTTGAGGATACTCCATCATGGAGAGTGGGAATAAAAAAGGATGATGTCATTACTCATATTAATGGTAAAGCTGCAACTGAAATGAGCAGTGAGGAAAGATCAAATCTTCTGGGGAAGGAAGGTAATGAGGTAATCCTTACAGTGGTGACTTCAGGTGGTAAAACAGTTCAATACGATGTAAAAGTTGAGGTTATAAAGAAGCAGACGGTTTTTACAAAATATTATGATAACGGTATTGCATATATCCAGATTACCCAGTTTGATGATGATACGGGTAAGGAGTTTGAGAATGTAATAAATGAGATATTAAAAAAGGATACCAAGGGACTTATACTGGATTTGAGAAACAACGGAGGAGGATTTGAATCCCAAGCTTCAATTGTTGCAGATGTTATCCTGCCCGAGGGAGTAATTGCATACTCAGAAGACAGGAACGGAAAGAAGATAAAGGAGATAAAGTCTGACAAGAGCGAACTTGATTTACCTATCGTAATGCTTATTAATCAGAACACGGCCAGTGCCTCCGAGCTTGTTGCTGGAGCTTTCCGTGATTTTGAAAAGGGTGTGATTATAGGGGTCAAGTCTTATGGAAAGGCTTTGGGTCAAGTAAGCAAGACATACGAGGTAGACGGAAGTGGAATTGTCTTGACTGTTGCCCGTTATTTCACACCTTCAGGTCAGTGCATTCATGATATTGGCATTGAGCCTGATATCAAGGTTGAACTTGCTGAAGAGTACAAGAATATATCGCCGGACAAGCTGCCCTTTGATTTTGATGATCAGCTTCAAAGAGCTTTGATGGAAATAGAGAAGATGATATGATGTACGATTCCCTTGCAGAATTTTACAACAGATTTACAAAAGACATAAACTACAAGCAACTGGCGGAATTTGTCCATGAGCAGTTTTCCGGGTCCGGCCTGTTTAAAGGTACGGACTCTCCTTGTGTTGTGGACCTTGCCTGTGGAACAGGGAGCCTTGCGTTGGAGCTTCTCAAGTATGGGTATGATATGATTGGTGTCGACTTATCCTATGAGATGCTGGAAGCCGCAAGAGATGCAGAATACGAGGTCACAGGTGGAAGCAGTATACTATGGATATGTCAGGATATGAGCGAACTTGAGCTGCATGGTCCTGTTTCTGGCATGGTTTGTATTACTGACGGAGTTAATCATATTACCGATAAGAAGAAGCTTGACAGGTTTTTTAAAAGAGTATGCAAATACCTGGATGTTGGCGGCATGTTCATATTCGATATTCTTACGGAGAGGTATTTTAGGGATGTTGTAGGGAGTAATGTATATTGTGAATCGGATGACTTTGAAAGCTGTATATGGGAATCAAAATATGATGTAGAGAGCAGGATAATGGAATACGATATTACATTGTACAAGCTTTTGGATCCCGAAGAAGACATATATCAGCGTTTGGACGATGTGGTTGTGGAGAGAGCATGGACTGAAGAGGAACTATATGACTCGATTACGAAGTCGAAGCTGAAGCTGAAGAACGTATACTCGTCTGTTGAAAAGACAAACATAACGAATGAAGATACAAGGCGTTACTATATACTAGAAAAAGTTTGATTAGAAATGTACATATCGTGTATACTATCTAAAAGCTTATCAGGCTTTTGGTCAAATAAAAACGTAAGGGTTAACGCATTCTTGAGTGGTTTGTGGGTTGACTTACATTTCCCTGCGTGTTACACTTACATTGTTGCTTACGATATTGATATAAATATATATTGGTAATGTGGGCAAAGTTAAGTCAGGAGGAGTTTAGAAATATGGAAACTGGTAAAGTAAAATGGTTTAATTCGGACAAAGGCTTTGGCTTTATTGAGCAGGATAATGGAAACGATGTCTTTGTCCACTATTCGGCAATTGAAATGGATGGCTTTAAGACTTTGGAAGAAGGCATGGAAGTTCAATTTGAGATAGTCGAGGGAAGCAAAGGCCCACAAGCCGCAAACGTAAGAAGAGTTTGAGTTTTCCTTTGGAACTAAGGTGGAATAATTAATGTTGGTAAACTATCTAGGTGCAAACGGTCAGGTCCGATGTGTAGGAGTTGACTCTCTTGAGGTGTTGAAAAATGCTGCAAGAATTCATAGTACAAGCAATGTGGCGACAGCTGCGTTTGGACGGACTTTGACCGGTGCATTAATATTAACCAGACATTTAAAAAACAAGGATGATATTCTCACATTGCAGATAAGAGGTGACGGGCCTTTGGGAGGAGTTGTAGCAGTTACGACATCAGACTGCAAGGTTCGTGGCTATGTAATCAATCCCGATGTCACTTTGCCTCTTAAAGACGGTAAGCTGGATGTAGGCGGAGCTATTGGTAAAGGCAACATAACCGTCGTTAAAGACTTTGGTTTAAAGGAACCCTATGTGGGCTCCGTGCCATTGCTTACAGGCGAAATCGCCGAAGATCTAGCTTATTATCTTGCTGTGTCTGAGCAGATACCATCACTCATTTCTCTAGGCGTGTTGGTAAAGGGTAACGAGGTTCTTGCGTCTGGAGGATTCATGATACAACCTCTACCCAATACGGATGAGGAGATAATAGTCGAGCTGGAGAAACGTTCAATGTCCTTTCCTCCAGTGTCACAGCTTTTGTACGCTGGTGCAACTATTGATGATGTTCTTAACGATTTCATGAGGGGTTTCAGTATGGAAAGGCTTGAAGAAGTTGAGACATCCTATGCCTGCAACTGCTCTAGGGACAGAATAATTGGAGTGATCGCAAGTCTAGGCAAAGATGGACTTGCTGAAATTATCGAGGATGACGAAGGTGCAGAAGTTAAGTGTCATTTCTGTAATACCGCATATTACTTTAACACTGATGAGTTGAAGAAAATAAATGACGAGCTGGAGTAGAAAAAATTGGTGAAAAAATATTTGGTTTTTTCAGAAAATAGTGTTGACAATCATGAAAATGTTTAGTATAATGTATTGCGTCGCTGAGATTTAAGCGGCACTGGTACAAGTGGGAGTTTAGCTCAGCTGGGAGAGCATCTGCCTTACAAGCAGGGGGTCATAGGTTCAAGTCCTATAACTCCCACCACTTATGGCCCGGTAGTTCAGTTGGTTAGAACGCTAGCCTGTCACGCTAGAGGCCGAGGGTTCGAGTCCCTTCCGGGTCGCCATTTTTGCCCAGATAGCTCAGTTGGTAGAGCAGAGGACTGAAAATCCTCGT
>DUPL01000009.1 GCA_012838385.1 Clostridiaceae bacterium | reverse complement strand
CTTTATATATGCTCCAATGGTAGACAGCGCCGCAAAAAGAGCGCATAAAACAATAGATTGTGTATCAAATATTCTCTTTTCCCTTTTCATGTCAACTGTTCCACCTCAATGATATTTCACCATAATTTAAAGACTCAACCTTGCCATCTTCACATCTGACTACAAGCCCTCCATTGTCATCTATGTCAATGACGTGTGCCTTTTTTCTGTTTTCTCCCACCAAGATCTCCACATCCCTGCCTACAACAATCGACATCTCCCTGTACTCCTGTATAAACTTCTTTTCCTTTAGACTTTCGGGAGTTATAAGAGATTGCAGCTCATTCAAAACTTCTGCAACAAGCCTGTTTCTTGATACAAACACATCATTCGAATTGCTTATTGAGCCTGCCACCGCCTCCAAATCCTCCGGAAAATCTTTTGTTGAAACATTGATTCCAATACCAATGATGACAAGATTTATTCTTCCATTCTCCAAATCAAAGGATCCTTCTGTTAGAATTCCGCATATCTTTTTTCCATTCAGGAAGATGTCATTTACCCACTTTATACCGCACTCAATGCCTGTCAGTTTGTAAATTGCCCTGCATACAGCAATGCAGGCAGCCACCGTCACCACATTGTAAATATTTGCATCATCCTGCGGTCTTAGAATATAGCTCATATAAACGCCGGTGTCTTTTGGTGAGTAAAAACTTCTGTTTTGTCTTCCTCTTCCCTTTGTCTGACCGTTTGCTACAATCACACTGCCATCTTCATTACCTTCCATGGCAATTTCCTTTGCGGTCTTGTTTGTTGACTCCACAGTATCAAAAACATATATATTGCCTCTGTAGTCATCTCTTAGATAAGGAAGAATACCTTCCACCGACAAAACATCGCTTTCACTTAGCAATCTGTAGCCCTTTTTGGTAACAGACTCTATTAGGTGGCCTTCTTCCCTTAGTGAGTTTACAGCTTTATTTACAGCAGCTCTTGATACGTTGAAATTAAACGCCATATCTTCTCCCGAAATGTATTTATCCCTGCTTTGTTCCAAGAGCTTGAGTATGTTTATCTTCAAAGACATAAAAAAACCCCTTTCGCAGAATATATTACTCCTGCAAAAGGGAATTGTCAACCATTTTTGTTTTTTGAGTTTACAATCAAACCCTTCTCCAAGTATTAGGTGTGAACAGCAGAATTATCGGGAACAGCTCAAGCCTGCCAACCAGCATATCTACCATAAGAACAAATTTAGACAAAGATGAAAATATTGAAAAATTGCCAGAAGGCCCTGCAGCACCAAAACCAGGCCCAACATTGCTCAAGCACGTTAGAACCGAACCTAACGTAGTATCTGCAGATTTGGCATCCAGGGATATTATCATTGTGCTTGCTGCAAATATTAATACATAGATTGAAAAGTATGCCGCTATCCCACTCAGCAGGGTGTCCTGCTGAACTTTGCTATCCACTTTCAATTGTACAACACTTCTAGGATTTATTAATTTCTTGATCTCTACAAAGCCCATTTTAATGAAAATCAGGAAACGCCTTATTTTAATCCCTCCTGCGGTTGATCCCGCACAGCCCCCAGTCAACATTAGGATGATTATCAAAAACTGCGAGAAGAACGGCCACTGTGTAAAGTCTGCGGTTGCAAAACCTGAAGTTGACACAATCGACGTAACCTGAAAGGAGGCGTATCGAAACGCAGTAAGTATGTTTCCATCATATAGCGATCTAATGTTTAATGATACAGCCAAAATCGATATCAGTATCAAACCAAGATAAAATTTCAATTCCTCATCTTTTAATATTGTCACAACCCTGCCAATTATCATAAAGTAGAAGAGATTAAAGTTGATACCAAAAAGGACCATAAAAATACTGACTACATAATCGATATAAGCAGAATCATAAAATGCGATGCTGCTGTTTTTAATACTAAATCCTCCCGTTCCTGCCGTTGCTATTGCATGCACAATACTATCAAAAACAGGCATGCCTCCCAGCAATAAAAAGACAAATAATAGTACAGTCATAACAATATAAATCACATAAAGTATCCTTGCCGTCACTTTTATCTTTGAAACCAACTTTCCAACAACAGGACCTGGCACTTCGGCTCTCATCACATACATGTATCTTGTATCAGATGATGGCAGGAATGCCAAAACAAACACAAGCACTCCCATTCCACCAATCCAGTTTGTAAAACTCCTCCAGAAGAGGGTGCTGTGTGATAGCGCTTCGATATCTGTAAGTATGCTTGCTCCCGTGGTTGTGAAACCGGATACTGTTTCAAACAGGGCATCAATAAAATTTGGGATTTCACCACTTAAAACATAAGGTAGTGATCCGAATAATGACAAGACAATCCATGATAATGAAACTATTATGAATCCTTCCCTTGCCAGCAACTGATTGTTTTCAGGTTTTCTGAAAGATAGGGCAAAACCAATTGCGAATAGCAGAACAGCGGGAATTAAAAATGCCAGCAGTTCATTATCCTTGTAAATAACAGAGACCAAGGCAGGCAGCATCATAAGTGCCGCTTCGACCTTCATAATCACTCCAAGTACGTAAAAAACCATCTTTAAGTTCATGGCAAAATATCCTCTAGATCATTTAATATAAGGTTCTTGGCAACAACAATCACAATATCATCCTGCTCAATGCAATCATTACCACTTGGTATGATTACCTTGTTTCCTCTTATTATCGAAGCAATAAGCAAGTCTCTTTTTAAATTTAACTCTTTAAAAGAAACACCCAGAAATTTACACTTGTCCGTAGCTAAAAACTCGACTGCTTCAACTTCACCATTTACTATTTTATACAAGGTTCTTACATTGTGGCCTTGTGCGTTCTGTTTTGCACGAACATATTGAAGCACATAGTTGGCACTTATTGCACTGGGGCTCATGACACTATCAATATTCAGAGTTCTTGCCATGTCCAACAGGTTCGTCTTGTGAACTTTTGAAATAACGGTAGGAATGCCGATTTGCTTTGCATACAAGGAAACAATTATATTCTCCTCATCTATTCCCGTCAAAGCTACAAAAGCATCCACCTCTTCAAGTCCTTCCTCGATAAGCAGGTTTTGATCCGTCCCATCACCACAAACGACATGTACTTTAGGTAAAACCTCATCCAGTTCCATACTTCTTAGTTCACTATTCTCAATCAGCTTAACATTAATTTTGCTCTCGACAAGCTGCTTTGCCAGATAGTAAGCAATCCTGCTACCTCCAACTATAATAACGCACTTTGCTCTCTGCTTGTAAACTCCAATTGCTTTAAAAAAAGCTGACATCTCGGAATGGGATGCGGTTATATGAACAATATCTCCTTCCCTGATTATGAAGTCACCAGTAGGTATGAAGACCTCATCTTTTCTATACACGGCACAAATCAACACTCTTACACCAAAGGTCTTTGATAACGATCTTAGAGTTTTGTCAACAAGAGGGTTTGACCTTTCAATTTTTATCTCGGCAAGTTCCACTCTGCCTTTTCCAAAGGTCTCTATTTTCGCAGCCGAGGGCGTTCTGATTATCCTGGATATTTCATTTGCGGTTTCAAGTTCCGGGTTTATCATAAGACCTATACCCAACTCATTTCTCATAAAAGAGCTTTGCATTGCATATTCAGGGTTTCTAACCCTGGCAATCGTATTTATAGCCCCCATTTTCTTTGCTATCATGCAATTGAGAATATTAAGCTCATCCGAATGCGTTGTTGATATGAATATTTGGGCCTTTTCTATACCAGCCTCTTTCAATATATTGCACGAGACTCCATTACCACCTATGCCAAACACATCATAAACGTTGACCACATTATCAACAACTTTTGGATCAATATCTATGCACGTTATATTATGTCCTTCCTTAACCAAATGGTCCACCAAAGTAAGACCCATCTTGCCAATTCCTGCAATAACAATGTTCAAAACAAAAACCCCCAAAAACGTTTACATGGAAATTATACTCTTTTAGCCATAACCAGTAAAGTGCTACATGACCTTGAGCCCCCTGTCTTTTCAATTATTTGTATTTTATCACATAAAGTTATACAATATCTTATGTTAAATCAAATAAAAATATTTAAGGTGAAAGATATGAATCACATATTCGTAGGACATTATGGAAGCGGAAAAACGGAAGTATCGATAAATTTTGCACTAAATTTGAAAAAGGAGAATCCTGACAAGGATATTGCAATTATAGACCTGGATATAGTCAATCCATACTACAGAACCGCCGATGCAAAGGAAGATCTCAAAAAGGCGGGCATTCATGTGGAAGTACCTTTGTTTGCAAACACCAACGTGGACGTGCCTGCCCTCACCGCAGCCATGGGCGCCCTGATGGAAAACAAGGACAAACTCGTTGTAGTGGATGTGGGCGGGGATGACCTGGGTGCAAAGGCAGTGGCAAGATATGCCGAAGAGATAAACAAGGGCGGCTATGTTATGTACTTTGTCCTAAATCCCAACCGTCCCTTTACAAGCACTTTGGAACAGGCTGTAAAAATGTATGATGAGATAGAATCAAGCACCACCCTGAAAATAACGGGGCTGGTGAACAACTCAAATCTTTTGCAGTATACGGACAAAGATGTGTTCCTTGAAGGAATGGAAAAGGTTCTGGAACTGTCCCGCGTGAAAAAGGTACCCGTGTTGTTGAATACGGTCTTTGAAAAAACAGCCGATTCCCTTAAAGAAGAAGATATTAAAGAAGGCAGGGTTCTTGTGATGAAAGAACACGTCAGCCTTCTTTGGTCAAGAGAGGATGATTTCTAAAACATCTTCTTTTTGAAAACAAACTCTCTTTGCAGTATGTAGCTTGCAAAAAACAACGGAAGATCGATCATTATCTTTGACAGAATTTCTGGAATGCCCAGGCTTGCAAACAGGTTTGTTCCACCTGCTCCTGCAATCATGATGAAAAACGCCACAAGATAGTATTTGAGAATAACTTTCTTGTCCTGGTTCTTGAAAACAAATCGGGCATTCATTGCAAAATTGAATATGGATGATATTATCCTTGCAAAAACATAGCACAAAGGAATCCATATTCCTAACAAGGAAAACACTTTGAAAAGCGAATAGTCTATAATAAGCGACAAAATTGCCACCAGTAGAAAACTCACTATCTGCTTGAAAATCCTCCATGCATCCCTGAAAGTGTTGAAATGTGACCCTGCATTATTGTCATAATATATCGTGCTGATGGGTATTTCAAGAAATGGAACGGACCACTCCTTGAGGTAAAGAAGCATGTTCATCTCGTACTCAAACCTCTCCCCCTTCAGTTCCACAAGTTTTGGGATTAGGAACCTGGGCAGGCCTCTTAATCCTGTCTGCGTATCCTTTATGGGAAGACCGGTTGCAAGTCTGAAAACCCACCTGGTTACAGTATTTCCCAGCACGGATCTTCTGGGAACCTTGTCCCCTTTTCCGCTAAACCTTCCTCCAAGAATAATGGTATTTGGGTTTTCCCTGCCGGAATCTATAACCTTTTGAATATCTTTCGGAGTATGTTGGCCATCGCAGTCAGCTGTTACAACAAAATCCACATCGGGCATGTTGTCTAAAACATACTTCAACCCTGTTTTCAAGGCTCTTCCTTTTCCCTTGTTTTCCTCATGAACTAAAACAACAGCTCCCAACCTGGAAGCTGTTTCAAAATACCTGTCGTATTCTTCTCCACTTCCGTCATTTACTACTACAACTTTGTGATTCAATTTGAAAAGTTCATGCAAAAACACAACAAACTTTTCACCAGGTTTGTAAGCTGGAATTAAAACTACACTTTTCATCTAAAAGCTCACCTTTTTCTTATTGAGCTCTCTGCCACGTTTAGTAGAAGATGAGACACACCTACATTATATTTCATTTAAAAGAAAATTACCAGACTCTTTCACAAATGTGAAGCTTTTCTAACCCTTTCTTACAATACAAGCCCCAGATACCAGTCTACAATGTACTTTCCCACAAATATTGAAACAGTCATTCCTACAGCCAGAAAAGGACCCAAAGGAATCTTTCTCTTTAGGTTCTCTCTTTTTCCTTTTGAAACAACTATGCCAAAAATCGAAGCCAGCACCGCACCAATAAAAAATCCAACAACACTAAGCTTGTATCCCAGCACAAATCCCGAAACGGCCATAAGCTTTATATCTCCTCCTCCAATACCTCCTTTGGAAAGAACTGAGGCCAAAAAAAGTATGAAGCTGACTGAAAAGAACCCAATAATTCTCTCCAAAAGCGGCATGTCGGATACAAAGGCCAGCACAATTCCAATAATCAAGATGACAATATGTATGGAATCCGGTATTGTCATTGTATCGATATCTATAAATGTCATGACAATGAGAGCTCCAAGAAACAGGGACATTAGAATCGTCTCGACAGTGTATTTGAACTTCAACGCGCACAATACAAACAGAATTCCTGTAAGGAACTCAACCAAAGCATAGCGTATGGAAAAAGGAGCCTTGCAGGATCTGCACCTTCCTCGTAGAACAAAATAGCTGATTATGGGAACAAGATCCCTCTTCGTTATCTTTTCCCCACAAGTGGTGCAATGAGAAGCTCCTTTGACAATGGATTCCTTATTGGGAATCCTGTAAATACATACATTCAGGAAGCTGCCAATCACAGCACCCACGACAAACCAATAGGCAAGGCAAATTGCATGAAAAGCAAAAGGCATGAAAGATAGGTCCAGTGTGCATCTCCTCCAACAAATTGATTAATAACAAGTGTATTATACACCACTGTGTTGATTTTACCAACGCAAAAAAATATGAGAAAGAAAGAGGCTGTTCATCGTTCAGCGATACATCCCTAAAAAAAATAGCAGATATCACACTGCATTATTTAAAATAATTGTTGACATTCTGCTGTTTTAATGTTAAAAATACTATATTTTAGTAAAAATATATTAGATTATACTAATGAAAGGGATGTTCACATGTCGAAAGGAAAACTTGTATTACTACTTTGTTTGGTAGTATCTTTTGCTCTAATAGCAGTAGCATGCAATGATGCACAAGAGCCGGATCCAACCAAAAAACCTGAAACAACTGAAGCGCCTTCTGAAGGAACGCCAACAGCGGAACCAACTGCAACACCTGAGCCTACAGAAACTCCAGAACCAACGCCAACACCAATAGCAGGCAAATTGTACGAGGATGCAGAAATACTGTTTGAGGACAATTTTGATGACAATACATATGCAGCAGATTTCCTCAGCACATTTACCGGAGATTTGGATATTTTCTCCGATGGAATGCTTAAGTGTTATCGTCCTGCCGAGCTTTTCAACTACAGTCCAATGGAACTGGATTACGATTCCTACTTCCAGTATGAATTCTGGGCTGATGTATCCGCTTGGAATGAAACAAACGAAGCAAAGCCAGGTACAGGCTCCTGGATGGGTGTAATGCTTGGTGTACGTGTCAACAATCCATCACTAAACCCAACTTCTGATGATGGATATTGGGTCTCATTCTCTCAAGGAGACAAGGTTTTGGTTTATCCTACCGGCAGTGCTTCCAAAGGTATCTGGCCTGCTGGCAAATTCTCGGTTGATGTGGGTGTATGCTTCAACGAACCACATACAATAGCTTGTGTTGATACAGGAAAACAGGCCTTCTTCTATATTGTCGATCAGGATGGAAATGAAACTCTTTTCCTCCGTGCTGATTTTGATGACGATGGCATGGTAAGAAGTTATGATGCGGAAGGCAATCTGCTGGATGAATCACAGGACTACAGTGCTAACAACATGTCAAATCACTTTGTTCTATTCAATCACATTTCACAGGCTACTGTTGATAATGTATATGTAAAAGCAAAATAATTAAAGAGATAGGGGCTGTCGCACTAAGCGTCAGCTCCTTTCTTTTTTATGCAATTGCATAAAAATGCTGTGTGTGGTATACTCAAAAATGCAGTTTTATGCACTAATACAACAACGGGAGACATTTATGATAAAAGTACAAAACACTACTGAGAAATATGATATTGAACCAAAAAGAATTATTGAAAGCTCATTTGAGAGCGCATATACAAAGACTGCCGTAACGGTACATGTAACACCACCGGATACAATAGTAACGATTTTCAGTGTCATTAGTATGATATTGCTGGCAGGAATGTTTTTTTTGACAGCAAAATACGATAGCTCGGCAGACAGAAATCCTGCACTGTGGTATACCCTTGCCTCTCTGTGTGCGGGTATCATAGCTTACATTATTTCAAAACATATGAAAAGCGAAAAACTATACAAACAACACATGAGCGGTTCTAAAACACAAGAAAAAGACAAAAAGAAAGAAGCCTTCTTCGAAATGCTTGAGTATCACAGTCTTCCTGAAAAAATACATGCTCTTGAATTGGCAAGAAAGGTGTCAGGTCTCATGAGCAGGCAGACGGATTTCACCTACCTTACAGCACTACGCCAGATTAACGACAAACTGTCAAATGTAAACAATCCTGACAACATTCTGTGCAAAATGATATCAACAATCCCAGGTGTTTTTCCACAGCCAAAGAGAAGATTCTATCTGAAGGAAGAGGACGGTCAGATTGTCTTCTATGATGCGGATTTTGAAGATCCTTTCGGAGAAATCATTTGCCACAAGGACGATGTGGTTTCCTTTGGAGAATATGTCAATTACTCAAAAAGAGTTCCAAATCCCGGTGGCGGAAAAATAAGGCCTGAATCCATAATTGTAGAACTCAAGGACGATAATTACAATCTGTTTTTTGAATTTAAGAATCATGAATATGAAGATATAAGGAAGATCTTTGGAGGCAAGAAAGCTATTTAGGATTATACTATACTGTCAATTACAATATATTTCTTGCCATCAACTTCAATAACATCGCTCTTGACAGAGTATACTTTCTCGAGGTTTTCACTATTGAAAACCTCTTTTGCTTCTCCTCTTGCCACAATGTTGCCATTACTCATAAGGTAAAGGTAATCTGCATATCTGGCAGCTGTATTTAAATCATGCATGACGCATATTACAGTTCTCCTCTTCTCCCTTACAATGTTCCTTAATATGTCCATTACATTTATCTCATGATAAATATCAAGGCTGGATGCAGGCTCGTCAAGAACCATGATGGGCGTATCCTGGCACAAAGCTCTTGCAATCAGGACTCTTTGTCTTTCACCGCCACTAATCTCCTTGATGTTCTTATCCATGAGATGAAGGACATTGGTCATTGCCATGCACTCTTCAGCTATTCTAACATCCTCAAGACTTTCATTCTCAAAAAACCTTAAATACGGGCTCCTTCCCATAAGAACTATTTCTCTGGCGGTGAATTCAAAATCAATTACAGTATTCTGTGGGACATAGGAAATCAATCTGGCTCTCTCCCTGCTTGTCATCTTCTTTACATCCTGTCCTTTAAGACGAATGATACCTGAGTACCAGGCCAGATTTGACATTATACAGTTGAGTAGTGTTGTTTTGCCCGAGCCATTAGGCCCAAGGATTACATAGAGCTTACCTTCCTCAAAATCAGCATCTATGTTTTTCAAAACCTCGTATTCTCCATAAGAAAAGGAAACATTGGCAACACTTAGTATGGACATACAATCCTCCACTCAAACATTTCTTTTTTTCTTTATAAGCAGCCATATGAAGAAAGGCGCCCCAAAAGCTGAAGTTATTGCACCAACAGGCATCTCGCTGGAAAATCCCCTCAACCAGTTTAAAAGGTTTCTAGCAACCAGATCGCACAGAACCAGAAACAAAGACCCAAACAAGGCAGAAAACGGAAGCAGTACCCTGTGGTCCGGCCTATATAGTATTCGCGTAATATGAGGTATGACAAGTCCTACAAAACCCACAACACCGCAGGAAGACACGCAAACCGCCACTATAAGTGCGGTAACTACAAGCATCATGGTCTTGTTTCTTTCCACATCCACACCCAGTGATTTTGCCGTAGGCTCGTCCACGGAAAGAATGTTAAGATTCTTGGCATTAAAGATGATAATTATTGAGCATACCACAACTACTGGAACGGTAATGGCTACACTGGTCCAGGATGAGTTTGAGAAACTTCCCATGTTCCAAAGTACCACTCTGTCCGCCATTTCCCTATTGAACATTAGTAGAAAATTAATTCCTGCAGACATTAGAAAATGAAAAGCCACACCTGTCAGCAAAAGCGTTGCCGCAGGAAGCCTTCCACCTGTTCTGCTTATCATGTATACAAGAATTGTAGTAAGAACGCTTCCAATGAATGCAAATATGTAAACACTGCCTAAAACACCTATGCGCAAGCCACTGAAAAATACAATGGCAATGGAAGCAAAAAAGGCAGCCCCTGAAGAAATTCCGAGAACGTAAGGGTCCGCCATCTGGTTTTTGAACATACCCTGATACACAGCACCGGATAAAGAAAGACCCATGCCTACAAACACCGCCATTACAATCCTGGGAGCACGAATATTAAGAATGATTGCCTTTGCGGAAGACGGAATATTGTCTACATTCACATTCTTTCCTATAACCGGTATCTTTGATGCAAGAATCCTTACAGTATCAACGGCATCAATTTTGGCTATGCCAATTGTTATTGAAAGTATGCAGACAAAAACAAGTACTGCGAATATTACCAGCTTGTGTATAAAGTACTTTTTCTTAAGGTCTGTGTACAGCATGTTCTAGTCCTTCTAAATATATTTTCAACGCAAAGTACATTATACACAAACTTCATTTTCTTGTCTATTTTCTTTCCTTTGGCTTGAATCTTCCAAGTTTCAGAGTAAGATTTATGCCGGCAATTCCACCTATGGAACCTAAAAGAGCTCCGCAAAGAATCAGTGTAAGAATATCCTTGTCAACATATATGCGGCTTTCAAGAACCCACCTGACTATTGTAATGACAAAAGCATAAATCAAACCAACAAGCGTGCCGTTAAACCAGCCGCTGTTTTTTGAACCTGCCGTAGCCATGAAGGCTGATGCCACAACGGACAGTATCATGGTGGCAAAAACAGCAGGAGGAATAAATTGCTCTGGGAAATCCGTCAGCGAAACAGCCAGTGAAAGTATTAAAAACACAGGTATTGTAAACACAAAGGAAGTCAAAACACCGCAGACAAGATAATACCAGCGGGTATGTCCTCCCAAAACACTTCTTCTATATCTTCTGACATTGGTCCTTGACATGCAAACCACCTTGTTCATTTAATCTTCTTACCAATTTATATGTCACACACAGATAAAATAGAATTAAATACAACCTTGAACATGCATTTCCCAGATGATATAATCATTAAGTAATGTTGAAGAACACAGGGGCTCTGGTATATGTTTAAGCTTGCTACTTTGATACAAATACTTGCCATAACTACTATCATCATATTGCTGTCGGTAATAGCCATGCAGACCATTGTAAACGACATGACAAATTCTGTGCCAGGCGATATCTACACAAGCACGATGAAAGTTACTGGCATATCCTATCTTGGCAATGGAATGTCGCTTGTAACGGGAAAAGACGGGAAAAACGCATTTTTCAAGATATATGGAGCGAATTCCAACCTCTTGGATGAAGAAAGCCTTCATCTTGAAGGGTTTGATTTGTCCATAGACGACATATCCATAAAGGAAAACAACTTCGCAATCATTTGCAGAGCTAAAAAAGGCCGCCAATTGAAAGGTGTACTTTATGTCTACGATTATTTAAGAAACTCCTTGGACAAGTGGGAGTTTCTCCATATTCCCGAAACGGTGGATACAAGCTTTTTCATTTCAGACAACTTCTACTTCGCTGCGGGCAGGGAAAACATTTATCTTCTTAACACAAACCACAGTGCAACCTTCCCATTGAACAATGTAAATAAAGTAAACGACATATGCGTGGTAAACGACAAGGTTTATGTTGTTGGACAGAAGGCTCTGACAGTTGAAGAGCAGGATAAAAAATTTGCATTCTACTCCTGCTATTCATTAAGCGGAGAGCTTCTATGGGAAAAGAGCACCATGGAAGATGTAAATTCCATGCTTGAGAGAATACTGCCCATATCCGACAGACACTTTATCCTGCATGGTCTTATGTCCAAAAACGTTAAAACATCAATAGACAGTTATTCAAAAAGGTATGTCAATACAAAGGACGATGTCTTTTCCATTTTCCTTCTAAATATTGATAAGGAGGGAAATGTTGTTGAAGCCAGCGTGTTTGAAAATGAAAACGGTATTGTATTAAAGAAATTGACAGGCATGTCGAAGTATAACAGATTGACTGGTTACGGAGCGGTTTCAAATGATGAAAAAGGCAAATACACATTCCATTTAAGCCTTACGAACAAAGAGCTTGCCAACATATCCCGATCAAGCTTTGCATCGGATGCAGACCTGGTCTATCATATTACAGGAGATGAGGATAATGGCATATATTGTCTTGTTAATATTAACGGAACAGGAAACTACAGACTCAATTATTTTGCATCAATGAAAGATTTTGTTTCTCAAATGAAAACCTTGAATTCCCTAAGGGGGATTGTCGGAAAAGTATGCAGCCACATTTCCACGATCATATACATATATATAGGTTTTGCAACATGGTTCATACTAAAGATAAAATATTACAGGAGGAATGGTAATGGTTAAATTTTTGAAAAGGCTACTGGTTTTCTGCCTGGTCGTGCTGGTCATCTACGTAATTCTCATCATACCCAAGGTGGACAACTTCATTACTGCAAAGATTGACAGCTTGTACACAACAAATCCTGAACCAGAGTACATAATCAACACCGAGGACATGTACGAAGAAAACGAAAGTCCTCCCCTCACATTCATAAGGGAAGAAAGACTCTGGCTTCTTTATCAGGATAGATTCGTAGACATAACCACCGAAGGCCTTAGACTCGACTCCATAAACTACGATATAAACAAGTCATTTGAACTGAAAAAGAACTGCAGGGTTGTGTCAAACGGCAAACACATCATGTACATTCTTGAGATAAATGGAGAATCCCATTTATTCAGGCTGGATATTGAAAACAGGGAAGTGGTTGAAATTGCAGAAAAAGTAGACAGCTTCGTCATAACCAAAAGAGGAAACATTCTCTACGCTACCGGATACTTAAGTTCAAACTATGTGTATGTTTACAAAGACGGCCAATCAAAGCAGATTGCAAAGGATGCAAAAGTATATTATCTAAGAGATCACGACTGCATCATTGCCAGACAGTCAGATGGTGCCTTAATCCGCTATACTGAATTTCAGGACGATACGGTAATACTCGATACCGACGTAAAAGAGTTGTACAATCCCTTTGGTAAAAAGCACAACTACATAGACATGTCGAACTCACTCCTCCTGTACTACAAAAAAGCTACCGGAGACTACGTGAACAATAATGGCGAAGTTAAGGCTCTTGAAAAGAGCTTTCATGAAACCGTACCTGAAACAATATATCCTTGCGTCAAGGATGACAGATACTTCTACTACTCCAAAAAGGAGAAAACCCTTTATCTTATGGACGAAGGCGATATCTACGGAATAATGAGGGATGTATACAAGATATTTGAATACGACAAAGAAACGGAGAGATTTGTTCTTGCCACATCGAAGGCCGTTTACCTTGCCACAATTGGAGAAACAAACCGGGTGGATGCCGTAAAAATGTACAACTTGAAAGGCATATACAAGAGAAATGAAAGCATGATAAGAAGGCATCTGGACATAGTGACCAACGATTTCAAAAGCTTCTACTCCGTTCAGATATCAGGTTCCTCCTTTATTTTCAACTTTATCAATGCCGACAGCTGGATGAACAAGATTTCCATCGTGAAGTACAAACTACATGTAAGCACATTGCAGGGGGATGAGTTTGAAAGTATAAAGGAACTGGATGTGCCACAAAGCCGCAAGCTTGAAGACAACCTGATAATATATGATGAAAAAACATACATATATATTCCCAGAAACAAGAAGATGGAAGGAAGCTCGGTGTCTTTTATAACAAAGAACATAACAACTTACCAAAACTCCATTGAAAACGAGCCCTTTGACACGGTTCAAACATACAACGGTCTTGATTATATTTACTTCGTTACTGAAACTACGAAGAACAATGTAAAGAACAGGCTGTATGTATATGAGAACAATACATCCATTATGTTGCATAGAGGCAGCTTCAAAACAGTCAAGGCCCTCTCCTCCATCTATCTAATTAGCCAGAACGAGGACGGAGAGACCTATGACATTTCGATAATCAACGGCCTTACTGTTGACAGGGTTGTCAGGAATGTAGAATTTGCCAATGAGAGTTAATAATTTTTTTATGACTTAAGTCGTGGTATATGATAATATATATAATACAATATGGTTATATTTGAAAGGAGCAACATGTCTAAGTTTTGTGTAAAATGCGGGACGAAGATGGACAAGGAGGAAAAAAATTGCCCAAAGTGCGGCATGAAGTCAATAAAACTTCCTGATCCCGCCCAACTAAAGAAAAGAAAAAAGAAAATTATAACAATAACCAGCGTGGCTGTCGTGCTCATAGCTGTAGTTACCATACTGATTGTGTATTTTGCCAACAGTTCGCTGGTTCTCTCCGATATATTTACAGGTCTGAGAGGAAAGACCATTATAACGGTTAACGGGTACAAGGTGCCGGAAAACGAGTTCAGATTCTTCTGCTCCCTTGTGCTTGAAGACGAAGATCTGATCTACCACTACATGGATTCGGATGATTTTGATGAGGTAATAAAGACTGAGGCCAAACAGTTCATAACAGAATACATCTGCAGACTGAGCGAAGCAAAGGAAAAAGGCTTTAAGCTGACAAAAGAAGAAGAGAAAAAGCTGGTAAAAGAGATTGAAGAACAGCATGAAAAGTACAAAGAAGAAACAGGAATGAAATCCGAAAGAGAATTCTATAACTTCTTCTACGGCATCAGCAAAAAGCAGTTCCTTGAATTCAGGAAAAACTGGGCTATCATTGACAAGTACAATACCGCCCAGGAAGACGAAGCGAATGTTGGTTTGGAAAACCAGCAGAAGGCCTTTGAAAAATACAAGGACTTCCTTTACTCGAAGAAAACCATGATTCTTGTTAGGAATATTGAGGAACTGGATGAGGATGAGCTGGAAAAGGAAATGGCCCTCATTAACAGACTATATGACGACATTATGGAAGGCGAAGACATGTACTCCCTGATTAAAGGATACGGTCAGGACGAGTCGGTCCTTCAGTCTGAGGGAATAGTCATGATTAACTCCGCCTACAAGGATACATATCCGGAACTTTACGAGTGGTCCCAGGATGCAGAGGTTGACGATGTGGATATTATCGAAACCGATGATTATGTGTACATTGTCAAATGTGTTGAAATCGTTGACTTTGAATCTCTGAAGGACACGGATGAAATGAAGGATTGGACCAAATTTTATGTAGTCAACGAAAATATTGAAGAACTCATGAAGTCGGACAAGTACAAAGTCAAGGTAAATGAAAAGAACTACAATAATCTTGACATATCAGATTTGACCAATGAAGCGCTAGATTATTTTAAAACCATTTGGGGCTTTTAATATACCAGGAAAGGTTTGTTTGTCATGGCAAGAAAAGCAACAAGTTTCATACTATGCATTGCATTAATTACAGGAATAATGTTGTATCCGACACATGCGGAAAGTCTTGAGTACAATATTCCAGAATACATAAGAGTTGCACTCAAGTATGAGGGTACCGCACTGGATTTCGTATACGTTCGTTCGGATACAGGAGGTACTGTAGGTATTGTTCTTGATAACAATCACATAGAGATGAACATATTCAGTGCCAGTGACACTGTGGAAGTTGTCAGCGACAGCAATTATCACCTCATAATTGGCGAGGAATTCGACACCTATGATGAAGTAAAGGCATTCATCGAGGTTTTGGAAGAGCATGCCGGTTATGACTTTTCGATCCCGCTTTTCCCCCTTTACAAGGGAAAATGGGTAGCTGCCGCTTCAATTTACACAGACGAACCAGTCATGGAGGAAACAACAGCAGACAACGGTATTGACGAGTATGCGATATTGTATGAGACCTTTGCCCTTGCCGACCTGATTGACACACCGGAAGGAAAAGAAGAAGGTCCATCTTGGCCTGTGATACCTTACAAAACTGAAAGATTTGCCATGAGAGCAGAAATAGAAGGCACTCCCCTTTTTGCTGTATCGGACCCGGCCAATGCTGTCAGTGTAAGGGTAAAACCCCAGGATACAGGCAACCCGAATGTTGTGCCTCTGTTAAGACTATACGAACTGTCACAGCCGGAACATTTAAGATTCCGCTCACGATACAGGGGTGTGTTTGACCTTCACCGACAGGAGATGCAGAAAAAAGACAGGTTTGTTGTTGTGAACAAACTCAAACTAGAAGAGTATCTCTACAGTGTTGTTCATATGGAAATGTCTGCAGGCTACGACCATCAGTACAATGAAAGAATAGAGGCATTAAAAGTGCAAGCCATCGTTGCAAGATCCTTTGCAGTTAAAATGGTGGAGTTAAAGAGCTATCAGAAATACAGGGCAGATATAGAGAACACAACAAACACACAAGTTTATCCCGGATACACCCATGTAAATGGCAATCAGGGCGAGTGGAACAACACAAACTCCGCAGTGGATCAAACAAGGGGACAAGTCCTCATGTATGACGGAAAACTTGCTGTGAATATATACTATCACTCAAACAGTGGCGGCTATACAGAACATCCCATTTATGTTTGGTACAGAGGTGGAAGCTACCCTCCTTACGTTGTTTCAAAACCTGACCCATATACCGAACTTGCACCCAGGGTTTGGACCAACACTTTTACAGGAAAGAGCATACAGCAGACCATTAGAAACTATGTTGCAGATATTACAAGAACTTCTGACGGTTCATATACCGACATAGGGAATATCAAGTACATTAATGTAGTTGAACGTTCCACTGCAGGAAGAACGACGGAAACACTGATAGAAGGAACCAATGCCAGCTTTGTACTGAGAAATGAACAAAACAGATGGGTGTATTCGCTCATGGGCAACATGTACAATTACGAGGTTGATGACAAGATAAGGATTGTCGAGCAAAGGGATGGAGATAAAAAGTTTTTAAGCGAAAGAGCCAGAAAGGTGTTTGAAGGAGAATACTTTACTAAAGAATACCTGGCTGACAAATATGGCGTAGTTACTGAAAACGGTCATGTTTATGAAAGAATAAAGGTATATGATTCCGACAATCAAACAATAATTGTTAATGGAAGAGGTTCCGGACATGGCGTGGGAATGAGTCAGCACGGAGCCCTGCAGATGAGCAAACTGGGATTGACCAGCGAGGAGATTATAAATTTCTACTTCCCAGGTGTTCAAATCAGTAAGAGAAAGCAGGAAATTGATATAAATGAAGGTTAGCGACTTTTATTACGATCTGCCGGAGGAGTTGATAGCCCAGAAACCTCTTGAAGACAGGGCGGCCTCAAGGTTGATGGTTCTGGACAAGAAAACCGGACAGACAGCCCACTGTGTTTTCAGAGATATACTAAAGTATTTAAAAAAGGGTGACTGTCTGGTTCTTAACGACACAAAGGTAATACCGGCAAGACTTTATGGCAGAAAAGAAAATCAACAATCCAGGATTGAGTTTGTTCTGATAAAAAAACACACTCAAACCATATGGGAGGTAATCGTAAGACCCGGAAAGAAAGTAAGGCCGGGTTCTTGCATTGTATTTGGAGAAGGAAAACTAAAAGCCTACGTTCGTGAGATTCTCGAAAACGGCAATAGGATTGTAGAATTTGAATACGACGGTATTTTTGAAGAAGTTTTGGACGAGGTAGGACTTATTCCCCTCCCCCCATATATCACAGAAAAACTTGATGACCCTGACAGGTATCAGACAGTGTACGCAAGGGAAAAAGGCTCCAGTGCGGCACCTACTGCAGGCCTTCATTTCACTGATGAACTCCTTGAGGAAATCAGGGAAATGGGCGTTGATATTGCCTATGTCACACTGCATGTAGGCCTTGGCACATTCAGACCTGTAAAGGTGGCAAATGTGGAAGACCACTACATGCACACGGAATATTATGAAATAAAAGAGGAGAATGCAAAGATAATCAACGATGCCAGAGAGTCAGGCGGGAGGATTTTCTGTGTCGGAACCACCTCCTGCAGGGTTCTTGAGTCCGTTTCAGATGAAAACGGTTTTGTTAAGGCTGATACTGGAGAAACCGATATTTTCATTTACCCTGGATACAAATTTAAAATAGTCGATGCATTGATAACAAATTTCCACCTTCCCGAATCCACCCTGTTAATGCTGGTTAGCAGCCTTGCAGGCAGGGAAAACATATTAAATGCTTACAAGGAAGCAGTGAATAAGAGGTACCGATTCTTCAGTTTCGGAGATGCCATGCTTATTATCTAATTGATTTTTCTTCATAAATATGATAATATTTTACATTCATAAAAAAATTAAAGGAGTAACAGATGCCAGCTGTCAGATATGAGTTGATTAAAACTTGCAAACAATCAGGAGCAAGGCTTGGAAAACTGCATACACCCCACGGAACTTTTGATACACCTATGTTCATGCCTGTAGGTACACAAGGCACGGTCAAAGGCATTTCACCAGAAGAACTTAAGGAAATGGGTGCAGGTGTTATTCTTTCCAACACTTATCATCTGTATTTAAGACCTGGTCATGAACTGGTCAAAGAAGCAGGAGGACTTCACAAGTTCATGAACTGGGATAGAGGCATACTGACCGATAGCGGTGGATTTCAGGTTTTTTCACTCAGCAAACTGAGGAAAATATCGGAAGAGGGAGTCCACTTCAGTTCCCATTTGGACGGCTCTAAACATTTTTTGTCCCCTGAAAGAGTGATGGAAATTGAGAATGCACTGGGAGCGGACATAATAATGGCGTTTGACGAATGTACGCCCTATCCTTCTTCTTATGAGTACACTAAAGATTCCGCAAACAGAACGGCAAGATGGGCTGAAAGGTGTTTGGAAAGCCACAAGAACACCGACAAGCAGTCCTTGTTTGGTATTGTACAGGGAGGAATGTATGCGGATTTGAGGCAGATGTCTGCCAGGGATATTGTATCTCTGGGTTTTGACGGATACGCCATCGGTGGTCTCAGTGTTGGTGAACCCGGACCTCTTATGTATGAAATGCTTGAGGCAACAGTCCCCTGTTTGCCTGACGACAAGGTCCGATATCTTATGGGTGTTGGAAGTCCTGACTACCTTATTGAAGGTTCAATCAGAGGAATCGACATGTTTGATTGCGTATTGCCTACCAGAATCGGCAGGAACGGAACCGCAATGACTTCAATGGGAAGGGTTATTGTAAGGGATGCAAGGTACGCAAAAGACTTCTCTCCGATCGATCCGGAATGCGACTGTTATGCATGCAAAAACTATACAAGAGCATATATCAGACATCTTGTAAAAGCAGGAGAAATGTTTGGGTTAAGACTTGTAACAATCCACAACATTTATTTTCTGTTAAACTTGATGAAATCTATCAGACAAGCTATAATTAATGACAGGCTGCTTGATTTCAAAGTGGAATTCTTTGAAAAATACGGCCTTTAAATAGATGAAATAGACAACTTGGAGGTTAATATATGAAAAAGATTAAAAAGATATTATTCACAACAGCAATAATGGCGGGGACATTAATGAGCTTTGTTGTTTCAGCTGCTGAAGAGAGCCCCGCTGCGGATCAGGATTCAGCAAAAGGCGGCCTTTTAGGAGGCTTTCTCCCTATCATTGCGATGTATGCTCTTTTGTTTGGAGCCATGTATTTCATACTGATTCGTCCTCAAAGGAAGAGACAGAAGAAGGAAGATGAACTTCGCAACAGTGTTATTCTCGGCGACAACATCACAACCATCGGCGGTGTTACAGGACGTGTTGTTCAAATAAAAGACGATGAGATAACTATCGAATCATCCATTGACAGAACGCTTTTGACATTCAAGAAATGGGCAATAAGAGATGTTCAAAAACTAGAAACCGATGATGAAGAGAAATAGAAGCAAATAGAAATCAAATCTCATATACTAATATACGGGAGGTTAATTCTTTATGAAAAGAAGAGTCGGAGTACTCGGAGCTACCGGTATGGTTGGTCAACGTTTCTTAAGCCTATTGGATAATCATCCATGGTTCGATGTGAAAATAGTAGCCGCTAGTGCAAGATCTGCTGGAAAAACATATGAAGAAGCAGTGGGCGGAAGATGGAAGCTGAAGACTCCCATGCCTGAGTATGTAAAGAACATGGTAGTTAAGGATGCTAATGACGTTGACAGTATTGCCAGCGAAGTGGATTTTGTTTTTTGTGCTGTTGATATGAAAAAGGAAGAGATAAAGGAACTTGAGGAAAGGTATGCAAAGGCTGAATGCCCTGTTGTGTCAAACAACAGCGCTCACAGGTTTACTCCTGACGTGCCAATGATAGTTCCAGAAATCAATCCTGAGCATGCAGCCATAATCCCCTGGCAGAGAAAACGTTTGGGAACCAAAAGAGGATTTATAAGTGTGAAGTCAAACTGCTCTCTCCAAAGCTATATTCCAGCCCTTCATCCATTAAGAGACTTTGGGCTTGACAAGGTTTTGGTAACCACTTATCAGGCTATTTCCGGTGCAGGAAAGGATTTTGATTCATGGCCCGAAATGATAGACAATGTAATTCCATACATTGGAGGAGAGGAAGAAAAGTCTGAAGTTGAGCCTTTGAAACTATTTGGAACCGTTCAGAATGGTGAAATAGTTTTGGCAAAAAGTCCTTCCATAACTGCCCAATGTATCAGAGTTCCAGTGCTTGACGGACATATGGCTTGTGTTTTTGCATCATTTGACACAAAGCCACAGATAGATGAAGTAATTGATATATGGAATAACTTTAAAGGACGTGCGCAAGAGCTCGAACTGCCAAGTGCGCCCCGCCAGTTCCTGAAATATTACACCGAAGAAAACAGACCTCAAACAAGACTCGACCGTGACTATGAAAACGGTATGGGCGTAACAATAGGTCGTCTCAGGGAAGACACCCATTATGATATAAAGTTCGTATGTCTCTCCCACAATACGGTAAGGGGTGCCGCTGGTGGTGCAATTCTAATGGCTGAGCTCCTATGCAAGGAAGGCTATATGTAATCTTTGTAAACATTAAAAGGGGATGTCTTTTATGAAAGAAAAAATATTTCAAGGTTCCGGAGTTGCAATAGTCACTCCTTTTTCAGAAGATGGAATCAACTATGAAAAGCTGGGAGAGATGATTGAATTTCAAATAAGCGAGGGTACCGATGCAATAATAATATGCGGAACCACAGGCGAAGCCTCCACAATGCCCGACGGTGAACATTTGGATGTAATTCGTTACGCAGTGGAAAAAGTGGCAAAAAGGGTTCCTGTTATAGCTGGTACTGGCAGCAATGACACAAGGCACGCTGTAAAACTAAGCACAGAAGCAGAAAAGCTAGGCGCAGATGCTCTTTTGTCTGTTACACCCTACTACAACAAGACAACACAGGCAGGACTTTATGAGCACTTCAAAGCAATTGCAAAGAGCGTGTCAATACCCATAATACTCTACAATGTGCCCAGCAGAACAAACCTGAACATAGACCCTGCAACATATGAAAAGCTTTGCAAGATCCCAAACATCAACGCAGTGAAGGAATGCAATCTTATGCAGGTGCCTGAAACAGTAAAGAGATGTGGCGACGAGCTCAACCTCTATTCCGGAGAAGATGGAAACGTCTACTTCCTGCTTGCAGCTGGTGGCCTTGGAGTTATTAGTGTTATGGCGAACATAATTCCGAAGTTTACTCACGAGCTGGTAGCCAGCTATTTTAGAGGAGAGACAGAGAAATCATGGAAGATGCAGCTTCAATGTCTTGATCTTGTAAAAGCGCTTTTCTGTGAAGTAAATCCCATACCTGTAAAAGAAGCCTTGAACTACATGGGATTTAATGTTGGTCAATGCCGCATGCCTCTGGTTGGTATGAGTGAGAAGAACAGGGAATTCCTCATAAGGGAACTCAACAATTTTGGCATAAACGGATAAGTACATTAAAATACGGAAAACACCAAGTTTTCCGTATTATTATATATCAAAGGAGAATCTGACATGACAAGAATACTCTTAAGCGGAGCAAACGGCAGAATGGGACAAGCAATCGTAAAACTGGCTAGTAACAGAAACGACTGCAAAATCGTAGCAGGAATTGACATCAACACAAATGTAAAAAATGATTTTGAAGTGTACGCCAGTTTTTCAGAAGTTCCTGAAGATCTGGATGTTGATGTAATTATAGACTTTACAAACCCTTCCCTATTGATACCGCTGGCGGACTTTGCAAGAGACAGGAAAACACCTCTTGTGGTGGCAACCACCGGGTTATCCAAACAGGACATGGAATATTTGCAGGAAACAGCAAAAACAACAAGTGTACTTTACTCGGCAAACATGTCCCTTGGCATATGCCTGCTTAAAGACCTGGTAAAAAGAGCTGTATTGTTCCTGGGTGAAGGTTTTGATATTGAAATCATTGAGAAGCATCACAACCAGAAGCTTGACGCACCTAGTGGAACTGCTTTGGCTCTTGCAGATAGCATAAATGCTGTCGATAACAACAAGTATGAGTATATTTATGACAGACATTCAAGAAAAGCAAAAAGAAGCCCAAGAGAAATAGGCTTCAGTTCGATAAGAGGCGGCAATATCGTAGGAGATCATGATGTAATATTTGCCGGCAATAATGAAATTATTGAAATAAGCCACAAGGCCTTGTCAAGAGACATTTTTGCGGATGGTGCCCTAAGGGCTGCACTGTTCCTCAAGGACAATGAAAAAGGCTTCTACACAATGGACGATCTCCTATCATGAAACATGATAGGCTGCCCATATCATGTCCCTGTCGTACTCTGTAACATCGAGTGCGATGGGGACATTCATTAATACACCATCTATCATGACATTAGCAAACACTTGAATTGTGTTCACTTCCTGTCCCAAAGACACAGTATTTATTCCATACTCGCTGTAGAGAATCAATACGGTTTCGTTACCTTTCTTTCTGTATAAAAACTGGTGTTTGTCTTCTGGTTCTGTAGGAATCAGGAAGAAATAATCTCCATACATGCACTGGGTGTTGTCTATACCCGCATTCTGCTCAATTAGTTCTTCCATGGTAAGGTCCTTTATGCTTTCATTGAACTCGAGCTGGGCCTTCTCAGGATATGCTCCAAAGTAGTTCTCTTCCTTTACATCCTCGAACCTGATAACCATGGCAGAAGTATATACATCTTCCCTGGATATAGTAACGTCAGGCTCAACGTAGTATCCTCCAACAAGTATTAGAACTTCATAGACACTATAAACCCAATTGAACACAACTTCCTTGTTCTCATCAAGGAATATGATTCTGCGATAGTGATCGCTGTTAAGCTCCTTTACATTACTCAGATTCAAATCCAGCTCGTATCTTTTTGCCAAAGTTTCTCCATTTATATTCGGATCATTAAACACATACGCATACGCAAAATCAAAGTCGTTGAAAATATCTTTCAATGTAATTGTTTCATTTTCTTCAAACAATTCCCTCATTCTGACAATATACTTGTCGTCCTTCTTTTCATTTTGCTGCCTTAATATATCCATCCTGCTGGCCAAATCGGGAAGTATGACCGCTGTACATATCATGAACAAAAGAAAAATTGATAAAACAATTGTAAGAAAAGTCTTGGGTTTTGTGTATCTATATCTTTTTGGCATTCGTATCATTCCATTCCTTCATTTATACTGCATATTTTACACAAGAACATCAAACATTACAAGCTTACTCGCAATATTCCTCAGGAACTCTCCAAGGATAATTGCCTGTAAAGCATGCATCGCAATACCCACAGTCAAGCTGCGGAACAATATCCTTGAGTCTTTCCACCGGGAAGAACTCCAGCGAATCCGCTCCAATTATATCTCTCATTTCCTCCCTTGAATACTTTCGGGCAAAGAGCTCGTCACTTGAGGGTATGTCTATTCCATAATAGCAGGGATTTAAAAACATCGGAGAACTTATTCTCATGTGAACCTCTTTTGCACCTGCATCCCTAAGCATGGCAACCAGGTTTGCAGAAGTGGTTCCCCTCACAATAGAGTCATCTATCATTATTATTCTTTTACCCTGTATCGTCTCTTTCAATACATTAATCTTAAGCTGCACCGCAGACACTCTTTCCGATTGTGTAGCCCTGATAAATGTTCTGCCAACGTATCTGTTAATCACAAGGCCTTTTCCGTAGGGAATGCCTGATCTGGTGGCATATCCGATTGCAGCATCAATGCCGCTGTCTGGTACGCCAATTACCATGTCTGCATCGACGGGTGCAACCTCTGCAAGGATCGCTCCTGTGTTTTTTCTAGCCTCATGTACACTCATATTCTCAATAACCGAGTCAGATCTGGCAAAGTATATAAACTCAAAAATGCAGAGTCTTGCATCATTTCTATCTATTACGTTATCCCTTATGGTTCTGAGTCCATTCTTGTCAACTATGATGATTTCCCCTGGATCCACATCCCTTATATACGTCGCATTTATTGTATCCAAAGCACAACTTTCCGAAGCAATAACATAGGTGTTGTTCATTTTTCCAAGGCAAAGTGGCCTCATTCCCAAAGGATCCCTGCAGGCAATAAGTTTTTGAGGGGTCATCATTACAATTGAATACGCTCCCTCAAGCTTCTTCATTATTGATGCAAGAGCTGTTTCTGCTCTTCCTGTTATCATCCTCTCCCTGGCAAGGATATGCAGCATTATCTCAGCATCCGTTATTGTCTGGAATATGGCTCCTGACAACTCAAGCTGCTTCTTAAGCGCAACATAATTAGATAACTTTCCATTATGAGCAATAGCCAGCTGCCCTTTAATATACATGCTAACAAGGGGTTGGGCATTATGAAGACCTTTGTCATCACATGTTGAATATCTGACATGTCCAATTGCCATTTGACCCTTTAAACTATCAAGCTCTGTATCATTAAACACATCCCCCACATGGCCAAGGCCTCTGTGATGTGTAATCTTTCTATTGTCATTGACAGCTATGCCGCAGCTTTCCTGCCCTCTGTGCTGCAGTGCAAAAAGTCCGGCATACGTCATTCTTGCCACATCGTATCCATCTTTATCATAGATTCCAAATATTCCACATGCATCTCTCAACTTGTCTTCTTCATGGGGCATAAACAGGAACTCCTTCAATGAAAATATTCTAGACAAACTATTATACCACGTTTTTTCAGCATGTGTAAAGAAAGTGCCCAGGTGTCTTCTTTTTCCTTTCATGCATTTACAGTCAGGTTTTTATAGGTTATAATTTTCTTAAAAAAGAGTAAGGAGAACACATGAGAAAGTTAAACAAGGAACTACTAAACAAAAAAATTGAAGAAAGATTTAACCAGGATATTAAGAACAACGTAATTACATGTGGAGCTGCAATAGTTACACAGAACAATGAAGTCTTGCTTGACATGAAAAAGGGTTACACTATACCTAATGAGGAAAAACCCCTTCAACCAAAGGCCATATTCCGTCTGGCTTCCATGACAAAACCCATAACTGCGATTGCAGCATTGATTCAAGTCGAAAAAGGAAAACTGTCCCTTGATGACAAGGTATCTAAATATCTTCCTGATTATAAAGATATGTATGTAGGCAGAATCAACGAAGACAGAAAAGTTGTTAAAGACAGACCTGCCGAAAGAGAAATTGAAATAGAAAATCTTTTGACACATACAAGCGGTATTCTATCAGATGAAGTTGGAGTACTCCAGGAAAGTGTAATACCGCAAAAAGCCATGACGGATTTGGAAACCATAGTGGATTATTACGCCAATCATATATATTTGTCCTTCTCCCCTATGGAAAGGGCTTTCTACAGCGGTGTCGGGGCTTTCAATGTGCTTTCAAGAATTATTGAACTTACATCCGACATGCCATACAGCGACTTCCTGAAAAAATATATTTTTGAGCCATTGGAAATGGCTGACACAACCTTTGAACCCACACAAGAACAGTGGTCAAGGCTGGTTCCACTACACACAAGAGACCATGAAGGGAACATAATTCCAAACGACAACAAGCACACCTTTGCAAACTTGCCTGTTACTCTTTATTCAGGTGGCGCAAGTCTTGCAGGCACAATAGAAGATTACAAAAACTTTGCAGAGTGTCTTCTCAATGAAGGTACATTCAAAGGAAGAAAGATTGTATCTGAATCCCTCATAAAAGAAATGAAAACCGAAAGACTCCCCCACTTGTTCCCTGGAACGGGTCCACAGGAAACCTGGGGACTTGGAGTTCGTGTTATTAAAGACGGCAACGTCCTGCCAAAAGGATCTTTTGGATGGAGTGGCGCTTATGGAACACATTTCTTCATTGATACAACAAACAACATAACTGCCATCTATATGAAAAACTCCACCTATGATGGAGGATCAGGAGCTCAGACAGCAAGAAACTTTGAAATCGATATTTACTCCTGTCTTGAATAGCATGAAAGGCTGCCAAATCAAACGGCAGCCTTTAGTATCTGCATCTTATGTACTTTTTACCTAAAGTATCTGATAAGACTCTTCTAATATCATCCACCGTTCCATCTTCAATAGTGGATTTGTCAACAATAAAAGAGCCTGCTCTTGATTGGAAAAGAAAGAAGTATTTGCTTGTCTCCATTACTTTAAACAGCGTTGTATACTTTAATGTCGAACAGCCGCTTATATCCTTGCCAGATGATTTAACCTCAAACTCATCATTTCTGAAAATGTAGAGGTTTTTAATGCCTACATGCGATCCCTGAGCCTTGAAATGAATTTTTGGGACCATGAAATAGAAAAACAAGTTAAAACATATTATTAAAACAAATACAATCAACATTATTTGCATATATATGTCGTTTTCTATAAATACAAGAAACAACGTAATCGCAGTAATAAATAGGAGTGAAGAAACAACCGAAACAATCAGATACGTTTTAGGGTTTTTCTTCCTGTACGCACTAAGATGAACCAAAGCTCTTAATGCATCATAATCGTATGTAGTCGCTGCTTTAACCTCCATAGCACCATTCCCTTTCAATCATGTTTTTAGAATTATATGCGCTAAAGCACTTCCTTCATCATTTTGAAAGAAGTGCTTTCAAATCTAAAGACTTATTCCCATTCAATTGTTGCAGGGGGCTTTCCGGTAATATCATAGACCACCCTGTTGACATGTTCCACTTCATTTATAATTCGTTCTGACACTTTCTCAAGTATTTCATAGGGAATTCTTGCCCATTTGGCAGTCATGAAATCCGTTGTAATTACTGCTCTTAATGCGATGGTATAGTCATAAGTCCTCGAATTGTTCCTGACACCAACGCTTCTCATGTTTGTAAGGACTGTGAAGTATTGGTTCAATTCAGTATCAAGTCCTGCTTTTGCAATCTCGTCCCTGAAGATATGGTCGGCTTCTCTCACAATCTCCAGCTTCTCTTCAGTTACCTCCCCTATCACTCTGATGGCAAGACCAGGACCGGGAAAAGGCTGTCTCATTACAATATCTTTGGGAAGTCCAAGCTCCAAGCCGCATTGTCTTACCTCGTCCTTGAAAAGGCTTCTCAATGGCTCCACAAGTTCTCCAAACTGAATATCTTCTGGCAGTCCCCCGACATTGTGATGGCTTTTAACAACCTTTATATTGCCTACACCACTTTCAATAACGTCGGGATAGATGGTTCCCTGTACAAAAAAGTCCATTGCGCCTACCTTTCTGGCCTCTTCCTGAAATACTTCTATAAATTCCTTGCCAATGATCTTTCTTTTTGCTTCCGGATCAGTTACACCTGCCAATTTTTCAAGGAATCTCTGTCTTGCATCCACACATACCAGATTTATATCAAACTGCTTGGTAAAAACCTCTTTAATTTGCTCCCCTTCATTCTTTCTCATAAATCCATGGTCAACAAATATGCATGTGAGGTTTCTGCCTATGGCTTTTCCAACCAATGCTGCACATACTGCAGAGTCAACGCCGCCTGACAATCCCAAAAGAACCTTGCTGTCCTGGAACTTTTCCTTTAAATCTTCTATGGTTTCCTCCACATATGTTTTCATATTCCAAGTACCAGATACTTTACATACATCGTAAAGAAATGCCCTTAAGATTTCATTGCCGCTAACGGTTTCAGATACTTCGGGATGAAACAAAAGACCATAAATATTTTTCTCCTCGTTCTCAAAGGCACAAGTTTTTCCTTCCTTTGTTTTGCCAGTAATGTTATAACCTTTAGGTACTTTCTCTATATCAACTGTCTGGTTTAACCAACTGTAGTTTTCCGTTTCAATGGATTTAAAAAGAATGGATTTCTTTTCAAGACTTGTTAAGACTTTTGCGCATTCCTCAGTCTGATTTAAAGCACTTATTGACCCTCCGAGCATTTTTGTCAAAACCAATGCTCCATAGTTTATACCCAATACAGGACAACTCAGCTTGAATATTTCCTCTGTGCACAATGACATTTCATTTAAATTCGAACCAACTATATTTCCTGTCAACACTATGCCTTTTGGATTCAATGACCTAATCCTGCTTATGGCGGCATTGTATGGTAAAATCTCACAGTATACGTTATTCTTACGAATCTTTCTTGCCAAGAGCTGACTGTGTGAACCACCAAAATCCAGAATCAAAATAGTTTCTTTCAAGAATATACACTCCCCCAAAGATATTGCTGCAATATTTTCACTGCAACGGAATAATTATATTCTAAAAACTATTATTAGTAAAGTTGATATTTCTTATGCCATTCATATACTCAGCTTATGTTTTTATTGACATACAAACTTAATATTGATATTATCAGGATAAATAAAGGAAGGAGAAAATATGACAGAGAAGCAAAACATTTCACTTGACAGTTACAGAGTATTTTGCGCAGTGGCAAAACACAAAAGCCTTACCAAGGCAGCTGAGGAGCTGTATATAACTCAGCCATCTGTTAGCATGGCCATTTCCAAACTTGAAAAACAGCTAGGCTCAAAGCTTCTTACGAGATCTGCCAAAAGGGTCTCCCTTACAAGAGAAGGAGAAGTAATGTACTCCTATCTCAAACAGGCCATGAACCTGATTGACACCGCTGAAGAAAAGTTTTGGGAGATGCAGCTTCTAAAGTCAGGTGAAGTTGTAATAGGGGCCAGTGATACTTTGTCAGCCAACTATCTCCTTCCCTACCTCCAGAAATATTTTGAACTCTACCCTGAAATACAGCTCAAAGTAACCAATAGGACAACAAGTGAAACTATAGAGCTTTTGAAAAATGGCACCGTTGACTTTGGTTTCGTTAATCTTCCTATCAAAAAGGATAATTCACTGGAAGTGTACGAGTGCATGCATATATCCGATGTACTGATAGGAGGAAGGATGTTCAAACATCTTGCCAAAACAGGAGTTAGACTTGAAGACCTGAACAACTATCATCTTATTATGCTTGAAAAGGCCAGCAACACGCGAAACTATATTGACGACTATGCACAAAGCCACAATGTAACTTTAAATCCTGTAATTGAACTAGGCTCAAGCGAGATTCTTGTTAAATTTGCAGGCATTAATCTAGGCCTTACTTTTGTTGTTAAGGAGTTCTATGGAAACCATATAGACAACGAAAACCTTTTTGAGATAAAATTAACTCCTCCCATACCAAAAAGGTCCATAGGACTAGTAAAATTGAGAGGAATTCCTTTTTCACAAGCTGCAACAAAGTTTATTGAACTTATGAGTATAGATGTGGAATGATTTTCGAAGGATAGGTGATTTTTATGACGGAATTTTCATTTCTTAGAAATATGAGAATATTTATAATTGTAGGTGTTTTAATGCTTTCATTAGGAGCTTGTCAATCATCGCAGGATATTGAATTTGAAGTGGAAACTGATGATGTTTCTACTTTTCGTGGTTCTGACGGGAAAATAGTTGTCAAAACGAAGGGAATATCCAATAGTTTTGAATACAGTATTGACAACGGAGAAACCTGGTCGAACTCTAATACTTTTAAATCACTTTCCGCTGGATTGTATAGGATAAAGATTAGGAATAAAGGATTGCCAAGAAAAACATCACAAGTAAAATATGTAATGTTGTCTCAACCAGAAGCAAAAAGACCTGAGGTTTATGTAGGTGTTGCAGATCAGCGCCTGGAACAGCTGAATAATCCTGACAAATGGAAGTTTGTAAGGGAAAACGCAGACGGCTTCTACATAAACTTCATTATGCTCGATAGAATATATTCTCAAAAAGATCTGAACAAGTTTGCAGAACTGTTTACCAACAAAAATGCCTTTATTGAATCCGACATGAATTCCACAATGAAAAAGGAACAGGGATATATTGACAGGCTGCACAAGGCTGGTTTCAGAATCCCATACACAAGCCTTAACTACGGCTGGGAAAAGTCAAGACATGACAATTTAAAAACATATAACCTGCTGGCAGGTCAGGAACCAAGACTGTGTCTTGTTCAGCAGGGACCCTGGTGTATCGGTGGCGACATAACAAAAGATGAGGGCATACTACCCGAACCATATACGAATGCCAACTACAGGTCTTGGATAGAACAGGCAGATGGGGCATCCACGGACGGTCCTATGGGCTTTTGGTACTCTGACGAGAACAGTATGAAAAGCGGCAGTTATTCAATGGTCAAGTTTGCCCGTTCTTTAGGCAAGAAGTCACTTGTAATGATATGCCCTTACCATGCTGATGTAAAAGGATACAATCCCAACATGTATCTCGAGGTAGGAATGCAATGTGTAAGAGAACATGAAGACAACGATGCGGAACCCGATATCTGGTCTGTGTTTGAGTATGCGACCAGTATTGCGGCGGTGCCTGAAGAAAAGGACGGAAAACCTTTTAACTCCACTACCGGCATGGCCTACTACCTGATTAACCACATACTGGGCGTGCCTGATACTTTAAGCTTTACCGTGGGTAATACCGACAAGGATATTCAGCTTGATGCAAGTGTAAATCCCGGCACAATGCTTTCATATGAAATTGAGGTAAAAAACACCAGCGACTGGTGCGATTACGCAGCCGGCTTGAAAGCAAACATTGAGGATCTTACAGAAGCCTGGGATGTAAGGTTTATGCAAGGTGACAAAGATGTAACAAATCTTGTGTTAAGCGGTTCATTCCAGTTCTACAAGGAACACAGACTGAATCCTCAAAGCACCCAGAAGCTCACACTCGTCTTTACAAGAACAAATACATCAAAGAGTACCAATTTTACAATGGAACTCTTCCTTTCTACACATCTGGGAGTGGAAGGAGTTCAGTCTATAAAGATAATTGCCAAATGAGAAGGCGGGTTGTAATATTTTGCTACCAAAAAGTGATTAATTCGTTCCGGAATTTACACCGCTATATAAGACTATAACCACTACAAACATGAATTCTGTATGCTTAATATACCATATTGTACAAGTACAATTTGCATACAGAATTCATCTTTTAGTGCAAATATTTCTTACCTTTCACTAATAAATGTGTAGCGCACATCTTGACCCGAATAATAATTGGGTCAAAGGGCTCAAATGATTCCATGGGATAAACTAGAAGAAAATACAGTCAGCAATTCAAGTCGAAAAGAGGCAACGAAGCTTTATCGGCAAGAATCGCTCTTGGTGCGTTATACATAAAAGCAAAAGAAGGTAAAATTGGGACGACATATACATTGGATTGTGTGAAGACAAGGCTTCAGCAATACGAGTGAGGTCTATATTTACATGACATTCATTGCTATGAACCTGGAAAAAAACTACGGTCTTATTTATTGCTTATTTTAAAACTGATGAAATTAAGGAAAAATATGCTCCCTGCATACACTATATAATTTAAATGATGGATTATTGAGCTCCTCTATTGTATAATTTAAATGATGTTTACTTAAGTAGACTATCAACTGGAGGTTAAATTATGAATATTGAAATTGTCAAGGCAAGTTACAATGATTTACAATTGCTTCACAAGATTCAAGTCGAGGTTTCCAGACCACTTTTAGAAAAATATAAGGATTATAATACAAACCCTGGTAACGAAATTATAGACCAAATAATAAGAAGATATAATCAGGATTTTACTACATATTGGTTAATTAAAAACCATGGCAAAATCGTAGGAGGAGTAAGAGTTGTCAATAAAGGTGATAGATGTTATAGAGTAAGTCCGATCTTTATACAGCCATTAGAACAAGGTAAAGGAATGGCCCAAAAAACTTTTAAGATATTGGAGGATTATTATTACGATGCCGGAAAGTGGGAGTTAGACACCATACTACAAGAAAAAGCTCTTTGTTATTTATATGAAAAATTAGGTTATAAAAAGACTGGTAAAACGGAAGAGATAAAAGAAGGCATGACTATTGTATATTATGAAAAACATATGTAGCTTATAAAAGTATTAACTACATGCATCTCCTGACTTTCTAACATTGTGGATATCCGAAGTTGAAAGTGCTTTATTATGGCTTGGGGTATGTAATGTTATTAAGAACCGTGGTGTGCAAGAGATATTGATGGCCTGCAGGGACAATTTGAGCGGATTTTCGGATACAATAGAGACGGTTTTTCCAAGAACCGAACAGCAGTTGTGCGTAATCCATCAGATAAGGAAGCTAATCTATACAACGAATGCAGTTGAAGGGTTTCATCGGATCTGTGGAAATATACCAAAAAAGTCTGACTTTCATTCAGATGAGGCATTGCGTAAATCCTTGTATTTGGCAATAAATGAGATAACCAAGAAATGGAGTATGCACTGGGAATAATATTGAGGCGGTTAATGATTTACTTCGAAGACAGATTGGCAGCTGCAAAAGCGGTTTGAGAAGCATATCGGGGATCTGCCCCGGAACGTAGCTTTTTGGCCATTTTTATTATCTTCCTTCTAGCCTTCGGAGAGCACGATTTACATCCATCAGAACCTGTCTAACATAACTGTAAGATACATTTATGTTCTTCCTTGTATTCAAAATTTTGCAAAAATGAATGAACTTATCCGCTGATTAATCCACACGGGACATAAAATGCAGTACGATAAGACATTATCATATATCAACCACAATCAACCACAGAAACAAAACAGCAATGTTGTAACATTGCCACACTGATGATATAATTGATAGAAAAAAGAAAGAGGAAATGTATGTATAAATCTGTTTTGGACCTTAGAGAAACTCAGGTGGCAATAAAGGAATGTAAAGACTACTTTGAAAGAGAACTGGCAAAAGCACTTAACTTGATAAGAGTAACCGCTCCATTGTTTGTAGAATCTTCTTCAGGACTTAATGACGAACTCAACGGGGTTGAAAGACCAGTTGAATTTGATTTACTGGAATCAGGAGAATCCGTTCAGATAGTACAGTCCCTGGCCAAATGGAAAAGATTTGCTCTGGGAAGATATAAGTTTAAGGAAAACGAAGGCCTTTACACTGATATGAATGCAATCAGGAGGGATGAGTATGTTGATGAAATTCATTCCATCTATGTGGATCAGTGGGACTGGGAAGTGGTCATAACCAAGGAAAGAAGAAATCTAAACACGTTAAAGGAAACAGTGGATAAGATATATAAGGTGATACTGAACACGCAAAAACACATAAAAAACAATTTTCCAGCTCTTGAAGAAAACAATCTGCCTGATAAAATATATTATATCACCACACAGGAACTGGAGGATAAATACCCAACCCTTACTCCCAAGGAAAGGGAGTATGCAATAACCAAGGAAATGGGTGCGGTTTGCATAATGCAAATCGGAGGAAAGCTTGCTTCCGGCAAACCACATGACGGAAGAGCTCCGGACTATGACGACTGGTCCATGAATTGCGATATTCTTCTGTACTACAAGCTCCTTGACATAGCCATGGAAATTTCCAGCATGGGAATCAGAGTGGATGAGCATTCCCTTGTAGCACAGGTCAAGGCTGCAAATTGCGAACACAGACTGGAATATCCTTTTCACAAGGCAGTCCTCAACAGGGAACTTCCCTATACCATAGGCGGAGGCATAGGCCAGTCAAGGCTTTGCATGTTCTTCCTACAGAAGATGCATATAGGGGAAGTTCAGGTATCCGTATGGCCTGAGGAACATGAGAGAAAATTCAGGGAGAAAGGATGCTTTTTGCTTTAGCTCCACAATAACTCAAGGAGGCTGCTGTCATGAAGATACAAAGAAAAGTATTGACCTTAATACTTGTTGCCCTTTTGTTTTTCATTGCAGGATGCGGCAAGGAAAAGCAAAGCGGCACTGAAACACCAACCCCAAAGCCAACCGAAGTGGAAGATACAACTCCTGCCTCAACACCGACACCTGCACCTACCTCAACAGCCGAGGAATCCTCTAGGATTGAGGAATGGCTGGAAAATACAACAGATGCGGACAAAGTCATACTAACATATGATCAAATCAAGGAATACAACAAGAAGCTTGTTGATAAAAGCCAGCACCTTATTGATATTCTGGAAGCAGAAGTTGTTGTAAACGGAAACACTGTTAAGGATTATATTAATGGCTCATACATCCCAAGTCTTCCGAAGTATGATGAATCAGGTGAAATAACCAATCAGGATGTTGTAGAAATTAAAAAGAACTTTAACACAGACGCCATACCAGCTCAGGTGGAGGCAAAGTACGGAGTAATCGTTTACAGAGCTGATTTGAAGTCCATACCTACAAGGCTGGGATTCTACGACTCTCCGACTGATGAATATTACGATAGAATTCAAGAAACCGAGCTGCCAATTGGCATGCCTGTACTGGTACTGCATGAAAGCCTTGACAAGGACTTTCTTTACATCCAGACATATTTCTACAGAGGATGGATCAGAGCCGATGCGGTAGCCATATGTGAATCAAGAGATGCATGGCTTGAATTTGCGGACCTGAAGGAATTCATAACAATTACAACTACTCTTCTTCCTGTAGGGAAAAAAGGAGCAAAGGCGGATATGGGCTGTGCATTCCCTCTTGTAAAGGAAAACAATGATAGTTATACTGTAAAGCTGCCTGAGAGAAATAACGATGGCAAACTAGAAGTAGTAGAAACGGACATATCCAAGAAAGATGCGGTAAAGGGTTATCTCCCCTACACCAAAGGCAATTTTATAACTCTGGCGCTAAAGTTTGTTGGCACGCCCTACGGCTGGGGCGGACTTAACGAAGGGCACGACTGCTCAGGATATCTGGTATGCGTGTTCCGTACATTCGGCTTCAAATTCCCAAGGAATACAAGCCAGCAGTCAGGAGTCATAGGCGATGAAGTCATAAATTTAGAAGGTCTTTCAAAGGATGACATTATCGAAAAAGTAAGCGAAATTGAACATCCTGCTTGTTTGTTCAAGAAAGGACATGTACTTCTCTACCTGGGTGTGCTGGATGATGTTCCATACATCGTACACTCTCCATCTGGTGGCCAGTATGTTACAGAAGAGCCATTGGAAAATGTAATATCAAACCTTGTAAATGCAACGATTATTAAATAGCTTGAAACCTCCTGTTTAAACAGGAGGTTCTCTAATTTGGCTGGCGTTCCGGATGGGAATCGAACCCATATCAACAGAGTCGGAGTCTGTTATCTTATCCATTGGACTACCGGAACATCCATACTAGTATACTTTATTTTATCCACTATTACAAGATATCTAACTATCAGAAAAGCCCGTGCAAGCACGGGCTTTGCAATTACATAAATTCAGCTTCCTTAAACTACTTTTTCTTATTGAACACAATAGCCAATGCAATGCCGGTACCTACTACAATCACGCCTCCAACCACTGCAACTATAGCTATGGTGTTTAAGCCTCCATCACTGTCATCATCCGAATCTTGCGATTTTGTTGATGTAGGTTGGGGTTTTGGCTCTTCTGTCGCAGACTGTTCATCAGATTGGGTTGGTGCAGGTGTGGGTTTTTCTGTAGGTTCTGGTGTCGCTTCACGCTCACTCAGCAGATTAAGGTTGTCAATATGAACAACTTTGTTTCTGGTTGCAATTGCAAGCTGACTGCCATCAGCACTAAGCCTTGCATTGTTAATGTTGAGAATTTCCTCACCTGACGCATTTGTCACTACAGCAGTCTTGTAATACCTGTTGCTATCGTACTCATCCTCTTCGTATACTCCAGGATTTGACATTGTCACGGTTGCCAGCAACTTGTTGTTGATAAAGATTTCAACCTTGTCGCTTCCGTTATCTACGAACTTGACATTGAAGAACTTGGTTGGATCAGTGGCTTCTGGCCAGTCAAGGTCGTAGTAGGCGGTTCCAACATTTATACCATCCGGCTCATACGTCTTTATATTAATCCTAATCTTGCTGGAACCCAGAGGCATTAACTGAAACTCTGCGTGGCTAAAGCCAGCAGGTTCTAACGTACTTTCCAACTTCTGCACTAACCCGAAAGTATAGT
>DUPL01000008.1 GCA_012838385.1 Clostridiaceae bacterium | reverse complement strand
ATATTTTTTTGTGTTAAGTTTTCAAGGTGCAAATTCTATTTTCATGTCATAAAAAAATAATAATGACACTCTAATCATAAGATACAATCGTGATAAATAATTAATGTTTGTGTAGTGGGAGGGATGCGTAGTAGGATTTGAGCTGCCGGATACATGTTACATTGTTTGCTGGCAATGAATTTTATCTTTATTTATACCTTGCTGCCTGAAATTTTCTTTTTCCTTATTACAAGGAAAACCCCTCCGGCAACGGCAATCAGCAGGATTGGGATTAAAGCAAAACATATAACTTTAAGATTGTTGTCAGAGTTTATAGGATTTCCGGGTACAACCTTGTCTTCATCAATGACGGAAAAATAGTAATCCTCCCAAACAAGACGGGTATTGGCATTTTCTGCCCTGTTAACCTTGTATCTTATTTGCAGTTCCTTGTTTGCTTCTACTATTGCGTCAAGCAAGGGGCTGTTGTCATTCCGCCAGGTATCACCGTCATTAAAACCCTGCCTGTCGGAACGGAAGGTCCACCAATGGGTTAACTGAACTCCCGCGTCTATAATAAGCTCCAAGTATTTGATGCGTCCCTCGATAAATCCAGGTGACGAAGGATCCGAGTTCCACGAAGCACCGACACATCCTGCGCATTCTCCGTTATACAGAACTTTGCCTATTCTCTTTGCCTCTTCCATCAAAATTTTATAACCGTTATTTACAGCATTATTTGTTGCGTCTTTGTAATAGAGGTCAAAATCGGATGATGAATCTATATCGTAAGTATGAGTACTTAAGACATCAACACCCTTATGCAGAAGATACAGAGCCTTAAGTCTTTCTTCAAGGGTATCAATGGTCCAGTTGGATGATAAATCACCTTCCATCACTCCTTTAAAAAGGTTCCACTGGGCGGTTCTTAAAGCAGAATCGCCTCCCGTAACAAGTCTTTCCGGATCAATGTCATGTATCTTCTCTGTTACATCCGTATAAAACTCACTCAGCTGCAGAAGGGAGTATGTAACTCTTCTGATTGACGCGCCAACATCCGCGTGAAGATTTCCTTCATTTAAGATTTCCCACATCAAAATGGTTTTCCTGTCTTTGTACCTGCCTATGAATTCATCAAGATACTTGTAGAGATTCTGCCTTGATACGCTGTCTCTGTCGCTAATCAAATCATACAGGGTTTCATCGTCACTTACCCAGCCAACCTTGTCGACATATTTCTTTTTTACAAACATATTGTCAATCAGTTCAAGACAAAGAACAATCTTTATGTCATACCTGTCACACAGATCAAACAATTTGTCCATCATTTCATAGTACTTTTCCTTGTCCTCCCGGGAGTACATTATATCGTTTCTGAGATTGTTCCTGGCAAAAATACGGATTGACTTGAAACCGAGTTCATTCAGCTGTTTAAGGGCGCTTTCCGCGGCGGCATAGGTAAACTCGGCAGTGGGATAACTGCTGTCATAGTAATAATCCGCTGCAATCTGCATGCACAGGTCGAACTTGTTGAAGCTTATTTCGTAATAGGGTTCTCCGTTCATATAAAACTTGTTGTTGATAATCCTGAGAATGTCATCATTCTTGTACTTCCCTGTCGTAAACGCAACCGTCTTTTCAGCCTCGTCCCACCAGATTTTGCAGTTTAACACTTCGTGAAAAAGCTGCAGAGAAGCCATATACACACCTTTGTGCCTGATTACCGGATTATTTAATTTTACTGTTTTATTGTTTAATGTTAGGGTGCCGTTATTGATTTCCGCGCTTATTTTATCGTTTTTTATTATTATTTTGCTTTTACTTGTTTTAACATCAAACCCGGCACATTCCATCACTCTTTCCAACGGAAGGTAAAGAGTATTGTTTTTTTCAACCGGTGATTTATTCAGATTTATTGTCACAGTATTTATGTAAAGTGAAAAGTTTTTATCCTTTTTTACTTTTGGCAATGTTACATCGGGTAAAGGTCCGGTTTCCTGATATGAATAGGGCTGGGGATATCTGGAACCGCTCGTCTTAAGAGTAAACTTATCAAAACATATATATGAGTCTGAGGTATTGTTGTTTACCAGGAACCTCATTCCCGTTATTCTGTAAATCGGAATAAAGAAATCGCAGGAACCGACTTCCCTGTCATTGACTGATAATGCATATTTGCTTTCCCCGCGGTTAATACTTATGGAAATATCATACACCTTGTTTTTTTCAAATTCAAAAACAGTGTTTGCATCATGATCCTTCAGGACAGCATGACCGTTCTCCGGAATAATTGAAAGAATCGTATCGTTAGCATTGGGAATCGTCAAATGCTGCGTATATATCTGGAAAAGAAGGGGGTTGTTATAATTCTCATCAATACGAATCTGGAAACTGTAGTATATCTCAGGCTCTTCTATAATCAGACTCCACCATCTCATATCGCAGTTTTTTATTTTTAGCGACTTCGTCCCTGAAAGGGGAGATTTTGTGAAAACTTCAATGTTGCTGTTGGCTGATATGTACGAAGCGGATGAGTTCTTTATTTTATTTACATATCCGTTTGTTATATCGCTGTCTTCGTAATTGTCAAAAACCAGTATTGTACTGACGCCTTTTGCTTTTGGAGTTGTATAAGTCATTGTGCTCACCATTGCTATTAAAAGTATATATGATAAAATGCGTTTGTTCATGGTATCCACCCCTGTTTTGTCTAAAATCTTAAAATCTTGTATAATCAATATTGACTATAT
>DUPL01000142.1 GCA_012838385.1 Clostridiaceae bacterium | reverse complement strand
GAAAAGGCAAAAGAATGCGACGAGCTCAGAGCAAAGAACGAACAGCTTGCATCAAAACTCAATGAACTGTCCACAGCATATATTCAAGCCCAGGAAGAAAAAACAAAGATAGCAGATGTTTTAATAAATGCGGAGAATACTGCAAAGAATATCATTGCCCAAGCTCAAGAGGAATCTGCAAAGGAAAGGGAAAGGCTTTCAATTCAGGCAGATGAAAAACGCATGTTGATTGTGGATTTGAACAAGTCCATAAGAGACATGAGATTGGAAGTTGAAGAAGTGATTGAGAAGGCAAAAAACAGTTTGGATAATGCCGTGTCTCAGATAAAAGAGCGCATGGATGCCGAGAAAGAAATGATTATCAGCAGAATTGAAGAAATTTATGCAAAGTATGCTGAGAAGGAAGAGGACGAGGAGGAAGCCAAGGAAGATTAATTGGTTTTTAATACAGGGAAAGGGGGTTGTGGTTCCATAATGGCGCAATGCGTTATTTATGGGATACAAGATTATGCGTAATTCTTATTTTAGGAAACAGGAAATTAAGAAAAAGATAGTTAGAGTTATTTGTCTGGTCTTGGCAATTGCAATGGCATCATCCACCATCGCAATAACGTTATATTATTTATTAAATAGATAAGGTGATTTTTTGGAAATTTTTGCGGCTAATCCGGAAATAGGCGAGATATTTACTTATCTTACCGAATACTTGGGAATAAAAGATACCTGGAGTTTTTTCAGGATTGTAATAGACATAGGTATTGTATCCTTTGTGGTCTATAAACTGGCTCAGATGCTTAAGGACACCAGAGCCCTTCAGCTTATCAAAGGGATTCTTCTGGTGCTTGTTATTTCACTTCTGGCCGATTTTATAGGGTTGACTACCGTGTCTTATTTGACGAGTCTTGCCTTGCAGATTTTGCCGTTTATTGTTATCATCACCTTTGCGCCAGAGATTAGAAGGGCTCTTGAGGGTATAGGAAAGAACAAGTTGAAGGACTTTTTCCGATCCATCAGCTATCAGGAATCCCAGGAAACTGCAAGAATGATAGATGAAGTTGTCAATGCTGTTGAAGGTCTTGTAAGGGACAAGGTTGGTGCTTTGATTGTATTTGAGAAGGATATAAATCTTGGGGAAATTGTAAGGACCGGAGTAATAATAGATAGTGTTGTAAGCTCACAACTCTTGCAACTCATCTTCATACCAAACACGCCTCTTCATGATGGCGCCGTTATAATACGTAACAACAAGATACATGCTGCTGCGTGCGTACTGCCTCTTACCGGAGATCTTCATATAAGCAAGGAACTGGGGACACGACACAGAGCTGGTATTGGCGTTACTGAAACATCCGACAGTGTCAGTATTATTGTATCCGAGGAAACCAGCAAGGTTTCAATTGCAAGAAGAGGAACTTTGATTAGAAACATAACCCCTAACAACTTAAGGACCATATTAACCAACGAATTTGTCAAAAAGGATGACAAACGGAAGAAGGACATTTTTACATTTTGGAAGGGGCGAAGCAAATGAATAAAAAGCTTAAGGAGATACTTCAAAGCAAAAGCTTTTACATATTCAGCTCCATCATAATAGGAATACT
>DUPL01000141.1 GCA_012838385.1 Clostridiaceae bacterium | reverse complement strand
ACAACAAAGCCACGAATCTGTTTTTTGTGTCTTACACCGTAATCCTTCTTGTAGACGGTAATGTGTTCCTCTACTGGTGTGAAGGATACAATTTCAGGATTCTCCATTCCGATTTGGAAATCATCGGGTCGAACATAGACTTTGAAGGTGATTTGACGTCCTTCGTAATGCATTGTAACGTTAGTCTTTCCGACCTTCTTCATCTTCATTGTCAAGCCGTCAAAATCGATTATTTCCTTGTCATAATCGGTAAATTTAACCTTGTCTTCATCAGTTATATCATGGCTTCTAAGGTATGTGTCATACCATTTTGCTGGTACTTTGTAAGTTCCATCTTTGAGATGAACTTCAATCTTTTGTGGAAGTGTTCCGATAGCTATTGGCCACAGTTCTTCTTTTGGCAGCTCTTCCCAGAAGTAGTCTCCACGAAGAACGTTTTTGCCATCCCTATCAGTTTGCTTTGCTTCGCCATCATAAACTTCCAGTTTAATCTTCTGGAAACGTGTAGCCCATTTACCCCAGTTTTCCTGGCCGCCGTCGGAGTATGCATAGCCAATAATCAGTTCGTCTTTAAGCTGTACATGGCCGTTTGGTCTCTTTGAAACACCCATGTTGTGGCAGAACTTTGATATTCCGGTTCTGATGGTATCGATATGTTTAAAGTTGATACCGTCATTGGATTCCATTATGGCTATTCCACTATCTGTTGTAAATCTGTGGATGGTTGAAAGAGCAATAAACTTGCCTATATCTTCAACGTAGAATACATCGCAGGAGTCCTGTCCAGGGCCGTATTTGTATGCTATACCCTTGTATTCCAAGGTTTCAGGCCAGTTCTCGCTGGTTGAATCGGCAATGGAAACCTTTGTAAAGTCTCCATCCGGACATCTCCATGTATAGTAGCAGTACAGTGTGCCGTCCAATTCAACAAAGCTGATTTCTCCAGCACCCCAGGCTGAATCTGCTTCGTCAAAGTAAATTATTGGAGCTGGGTCTCCGCCCCATCCTGAACCGTTCCACTTTTCATATGGTCCGTCAGGGTTCTTTGAACGGGCAACAAAAATGTTGTTGTTTATACCGCCGTTGGTGCTGACTATTGTTGATGTATAACCAAGGTAATACCATCCGTCAAAATAGATTAGACCAGGGTCACATACTGAATAGTGATCCATTGAATCCGGTGTTGGTTGTAGAACAACAATTTCATTGGACCATGTAGCTCCGCGATCGTCGGAGTGTTTGTATGTAAACCAGTCCCATTCTCCACTGGTACCAGGGGTTGCAAACCATGCGTCCATTGTTCCATCTGGGTAGAACAATATACTGGGACCATAGCGATATCCCCAGTGTCCAGCTAGAGGAGCGAAAACGTCAAAACCATCATCGATAGTCTTGAATGTTATATGCTGGTCTTCTCTTGGTTCAACTCTAGGCAATTCATCCCTGAAAATACGGGGATCTTCCGTAGGTTCAGGGGTTTTCTCGTCTTCGTTTGAACCACCTGTGCATGCCGTAAGTACTACTATCATGCTTAGACATAAAAATGATAAAAGAATTAGTAATTTTTTCCTAAACATAGACCACTCACCTCTTCTTGTTTGTTCTCATTATACTAAAAATGTCCTAATTGTCAATTGATTTTTAATTTAAATGTTTCGTGTTTACAAAAATCCAGGGTGGGTATAAAATATATGAAAGATGTTAAGTGAAATTAAGGAAAGGAAAATGGTTGCTTGAGAATACATGTAACGGTCAAATCTACAAGCAGAAAAAGGAACTATATAACAGGCAAGGAAATTATTGTATCTGACAATAACAGAACAATGAAGGATCTTTTGTGTGATTTAGCCTGTCAATTGCACGATGCCTACATAAGCAAAAGCATTGACGCTGATATTGTTGCAGCTCTTACAGAAGAGGAGCTAAGTGACGGACAGGAGAGCGGCAAGGTTGGTTTTGGCAGAAGGTATGGCGAAGGAGTCGTCTCACGGGAAAAAGCGATTGAAACCATGCTTCTTGCTTTTGAGGATGGTCTTTTCAGAGTGTTTTTAAACAATGAGGAAGTTGTTGATATTAACGAGGCGATAAACGTTAAGGACGGGGACAATTTGATACTCGTCCGTTTTGTCATGCTTGCAGGAAGTTGCTTTTCGTATGTTTTCTAAGGAGGGTTTATGTTTTTAACATCGTATCGTGAAAAAGAAGCTCAGTTCTACAAGGAAAAAGAAAGGAGACTCCCCAAATCCAACGATTATTACTCACAGCTTCATAATGCCATACTCTATCAAATGTATTATCACTACAATCATGAAACATGGACTGAAGATAAGGTTTTCGATTTGATAGGAGAAAAACATGAAAGTTTGTATGGTCTATTTGACGGTGAAGGTTTTGCAATACTGGAGCTTTTGTTTGAAAACAAGGCTTCAATGATTCGCGACATTTGGAAGAGAACGTTTGATTTTGGCTACCAGTCAGGTTTTGAGAGGCGTCCTTTCAGAACAAAGCATAGTATCGGTCTGCATTATCGCAGAATGATATCTTTTCTATCAGGTTTTGCATACCTGTCAGTTCTGAATTTTAATCTTGAAGAGTATTTGAAAGATCCTAATAAAAGTGAAAACACATATTTTACATATAACAGCGGAAAAGCCATCTCCTACACTATGGCTCATGAAATAGATAAAGGAAACAATAACGTAATGAAGATGATTGAGCATATAGTATATGAAAACACAGGAAGCTTGAACTATACAGTTCTAAAAGCGCTTGCAATGTCAAAGTCCGGATGGGCACATGAGATCCTTGAAAAGCTTTTGCTTTCTGCACAGCTTCAGGAAGGTCTCAGGCAGTCAATTGTGGAATTGATTGACGAGGGTGATGCCGACAACTTTATTTATCTTCTCAAAGTCATACTGGACAACAAAATGGAGAGGTTTTCATCGGTTGTCAGGGCGTTTGATGTATGGACCGGTTTGCCCGTATCACCGAAAAGTCCAAAGCAGCAAGATACTATTTGGAAGTTATATATGACTGTGTTGCAAACAGGCACGAAAAAAAATATCTTGCCAGCCCAAATCCTGTCGAAAACCATATTGCACTTATGTGCATTGGTTTTTATGAGCTGCAGGATGTGTACAAGGTCCTGGATGATTTCCTGGGTAATAATGATCCGGCAAAACGCATTGCAGGTTGGTACCTTTTGTCCCAGACCGCCGATCCTCAGGCACAACTTGAGTATTTTATCAAATACAATGATGAACGGACTCCTGATGTACTGGCATATATGGCAGATTCTTTGGTAGCGAAACTTAAATACGGTCATGAATTGATGTTTGAAAAGCTATTGAAAATGATAAACGAAACACCAATAAAGACAAAAACAGTCTCTTATCCCGGCATGCAGGAACTTACCAGAAAGTACTCCCAGGAATTCATGTACAATGGCCTTGTTGATCTGGCAAAGTCAGCTGGTGCCGGGCTTAAAGATAGCATGTTTGATACCCTGTGTGACTATTATGAAAGAATACCTGTTGATACAAGGATTGTATTTGTTGAGAATCTTTCCAATAACATGACGACAAAAAAACACAGGCAGACAATACTAAATGCTGCATGCGACAAGAGTAAGTTTGTGAGAATTATTGCGGCATCAAAGTTGAAAGAAATGAAGCTTTCCGAGGAAGAATATATGGAGCTTGAATCCATGCTTCGTCATAAGACGGAGTCTTTACGAAAAAACATCATGGTATTGCTGCTTGAACAAAGTCCCGAGGACTGTCTGGAGTCTGTAAGAAGATTGCACAATTCTCAAGACGCAAACTGCAAACTGGCAGCCAGGCAGATGGTAATGGACATGCAGTCTGATTCCAGATTTGAAAAGGTATTAAGCAAGGCCAAAGAAATTGTCAGCATGGAGGAGGTTGTCGCAGAAAGCGATGAGGATGTATATGGTTTGGTTGATTATGGCAAGCTAACCAAACTTGCTGTGCCCAAAAAGAAACCATCATACAAATTCAAAGATGCATTACCTGACCTGATGGAACTTGAGAAAAAGGTACATAAATTAACTGAAGTCGTTAAAAGGCATGTAAATGAGGTATATTACAGCGAAAATGAGGAGATTGTCTACGGTAGCGAGAGAAGTGTAAGGGTGCTTAAGAATAAGTATCCCCGAAAATACAATCTTGACGATTATCCATATGGTACTGAATTCAGGGAAGAAATAAGCAAATTGTTTACCAGGCAGGAGCTTATTCAAGCCGTATTCTATTTCAGTCTGGTTGACCACCGAGCCCTGAGCCTTGAAACAATGAAGCTTTTTAACTTGTCATACAATAAGAATATACACAGGATACCGTACTGCGACTATGTAAAGACTTATCTTAATGCAGCACTGGAAGAGGTAACTGACAAATACACCTTTTATTTCGATGTTGCACTTGATCTTTACAACAACTATTCTCACAGATTTTTAGAAAAAGAACTGCCGAACATGAGTGATGCAATGAGGCAGGTATACGAAAAGGATGACAATCTGCATTTCTGCATTGGTCATAAAAATCCAGTTGTATATTGGATGAATTGCATATACATGATGGATATGTCATCGGAGGAGTTTAAAGATTATTTCCACCTGGCTTATGGATATACAAAAGCGATGAATTTTAAAACAAGTGCCTACATTGGTTTGAAAGTCCTTGCCAGGGCGTACAAAGAGGGAATCATTAATGAGAATGATGTATGCTACTTTATGACTCTTCCTGGTTTTGAACAGCTTATGGATAATGCCACATTGAAAAGAAACGAATCTTTTCGTAAAAACAACAAGGAATTCATGGAGATTGTAAATAGGATAATCGACAAAGTAATTGAGACGGAAATTAACCGTGGTGAAGCACCTTCCAGATTGTCTCCATTGGCGGGAAAAATAAATCGCTGTTATGGCAGTTACAATTTTGCGAAAATTGTGTGTGCGATGAATGAACGAAATTATGTAAGGGGCTACAACTTTGCAGGGGGAAACAGCACAAAAGGCCAGACGTTAAGTTTTTTACTCAAGAATCTTTATCCAAAGGAAGGCGAAAATGCCCATACGCTTGGGCAAATAAAGGAGTTTAAGAAACTTGGGGTGCAAAAGATTGTTGATGCTGCGATGTATGCGCCGCAGTGGCTTGGTATTGTGGAGGAATATTTGATGGTGCCGGGTCTTCAGAAAGCAGGAGTGTGGTTTCATGCCCACTTGAATGAATACTTTACTGAAGAGAAGAATGCCCTGGTGGCCCGCTATTCCTCGATTTCCCCTATGGATTTCAAGGCTGGAGCTTTTGATTCCAGGTGGTTTAGGGAAGCTCTAAGCGAAGTGGGAGAGAAAAACTTTGCCCTGTTGTACAAGGCTGCCAAATATATTGCAGGAGGGAACCTGCACAAGCGTTCTCAACTGTTTGCGGATAGTGTGAGAGGAAAGCTTGATAAAAGTGAAGTGTTTGAAAAGTAGCAAAATCAAGGAACAAGGATTACCTGCTTGGTTATACACTGATGCCGTATGAAAGTCAGGAAGAACTGCTGGAAAGATATATGTTTGTGGAGAATTTCAGAAAGGAAAGCAGGCAGTTTGGTGCAATGCGAAGGCAAAGCGAGGCTCAAGCTTATGATATTGCCATCCAGAATCTAGCTCGCATTGGTGGTTATGAGGATACAAACAGGTTTGTCTGGCAGATGGAATCCTTGAAACTCGATAGTGTAAGGCATTGGTTTGAGTCTGTTAAAGTGGATGAGCTAATATTAACAATTGAGTTTGATGAAGAAGGCATTGCCTCAATGAAGTGTACAAAGGATGACAAGGTATTAAAGTCAGTGCCTGCTGCATACAAAAACCATCCGGTTGTAGCGGAAGGGCTGGAGGTTGTCAAGTCTTTGAAAGAGCAGCAAAAAAGGGCTAGGAAGACATTGGAAAGAGCCATGGTGCACAGGGATGCGTTTACAAAAAGAGAGCTTGAATTGCTTGCAAGGAATCCTGTCCTTGGTCCTTCAACAAAAAAGCTTCTCTTTGTGAGCAGTGGCTTTGTGGGGTTCTTCGCAGATGGTTTCTTGGTTGACTTTAACGGCAGCATGACTCAGGTTGATGAAAACATATACATTGCCCATCCTTATGATTTAATGACGTCAAAAACATGGCATGACTGGCAGAAGCATTTTTATACTGAGAGAATAAAGCAGCCTTTCAAGCAGGTGTTTCGTGAGTATTATTGCCCGAATGTGGATGAGCTTAAGGAAAAAACCATATCCAGGCGATATGCAGGACATCAGCTTCAGCCTCAAAAGGCTGCAAGACTAGCAGAAGAGCGCCTTTGGAATACCAGCGAAGGTTTGTTCAAAGTATACTTCAAAGAGCATATTATGGTTTCACTGAACTTTGAGTCCGGTTGGTTTTCGCCTATGGATATTGAGGTGCCGACCATACATTCAGTAGAGTTTTTCAATACTGACAATTGGAACGTTATGAATATCACGGAAGTACCGCCTGTACTTTTCTCAGAAGCCATGAGGGATATTGATTTGCTTGTCAGTGCTGCCCATTACGGAAGTGTGGACCCGGAAGCAAGTCTGTCCACTATTGAAATGCGCACTGCCCTTATCAACGTGCTGCTTCCACTTCTCAAGATTGACAATGTTACAATAAATAAATCCCATGCGCTAATCAAAGGAGAGTTTGGCGAATATACTGTTCACCTGGGAAGTGGTGTTGCTCATATGCAGGCAAAGGGAATGATGCCTATTCTTCCAGTGCATTCCTCTCACAGAGGAAGAGTATTTCTTCCTTTTGCCGATGATGATCTCAAAACTGCTGAGGTGCTTACAAAGATAGTAATGTTGGCAGAAGACAAGAAGATAAAGGATCCGGTTATACTTGGGTTTATTCGTTCATAGAAGAGTATTGATAGAAAGAGAGAGAGGAAAATGGACAAAGTGTTGGAAGAAGCTATTAGTTTGCTTGATGGTGGTGGTTTTCATTATGCTGTTTACGGAGGGTATGCAATTGAGCTTTTCCTTGACAGAAACATACGCAAGCATGCAGACGTTGACATCTCGGTATATTGGCATGAAAGGGATCGGATTATTCAGTACATGCAGCATTTGGGTTGACGCGTTTTTGAGCCTATTGGCAATAATCTGGTACACCACATTGAAGACGTAAACGACCAGATGATGGTGAAAAGAAACCTCTTTAGCTTCTTTTGTCCATAAAGAACCCTTGTGTTCAAGAAGTAGAATTGGACTGCCTTTGGCAAAAGACGCCAACCACGGTCTTGGAACGCAAAGCATAAGGCATGTGGTTGAGAAGCTGCATGGAAATTGTCAGTTTGCTGTCAAGGATTATTTGTTTGTTCTCAGGGTTGTTCTTTAGAATTTGTAATCGGAGAAGCTGTATTGTATAATATTGGCAAAAACAGTAGGAGATTAAGATGAAGATTGCATGCAACTATTATTTGGAAACAGAAGAACTATTTGACGAAGGAAGAATCCATCTCGATTATTTCAAATATCCTGCTCTTGGCTTTCAAATGGAGATTATGAAGGACCTGGATGCTTTTGAAGGTCTTTGCAGTCGTATAGCTCAAAAAAGACCGATTCTTCTGCATGGCCTTTATCCTGCACCGCATGATCTGTCTTCTGCCACACTTAAGGAAGACTTTGATGATAGAATTGCAGACAGGCTTGTTGAAACAACAAAAACCCCGGGCTTGTCTTTTCATCCTGCATTGTCAAAAAAACCTGAACGTGTGCCTTTTGGTGCTTTTTTTGAAACAATTGTAGATAATGCAAGGTACATAAAAGAAAAGTACGAGTATTTGGAGTTTGTCCTGATTGAAAACTGCGACAATGTAATGTGGGGTGAACTCATAAAGCCGGATGTATTTTCAAGGCTTGTACATGAAAGCGGATGCGGCCTTCTTTTGGATATAAGTCATGCGTTTTGTGCGGCAAAATGGCTCGATATGCCTTTTTACGAGTACATGGAAAAGCTTCCTCTTGATAAAACCGTGGAAGTGCATATAAATGGGTGGATTGAAATACCTGGTGCTGTTATGTGCCATACGATGATACATGAAGAAGGCTACAAGGCTCTTGAGTTTGTACTTGATAGGTGCAGACCGGAAATTGTCACTGTGGAATATGGGAGGGACAATGACAAGATAGGAGCCGGAATCCCGCTGGTTCTGCATACAGATATTAATGAGAAAATTAAAGAAGAAATAGAGATTCAGATGCACAGGGTGTGGGAAATCGTGAAAAGTAGAGCGAATTGACAGAAAGAGAGAATACGGGTATAATTTAAGTATAAATAAATATTGCATGTGTAGAGATTTGGAGACACACGTAAAAATGAAGGCGAGGCCTTTGTTTTCGTGTGTCTTTTTTTTCATGTCATGAGGAAGGTGTACATATGGTTTATGATGTTGCAATAATTGGTGCTGGTGTTACTGGTGCAATGACAGCAAGGGAATTGTCTAGATATGAACTGTCGGTATGTGTAATTGAAAAGGAAAGCGATGTGGCAATGGGGGCATCAAAAGCCAACAGCGGCATAGTGCATGCAGGGTTTGATGCAAAAAGCGGTACTTTGAAAGCCAGATTCAATGTTGAAGGCTCGCTGATGATGGAGAAGATAACAAAGGAACTGGGTGTGAAGTACAAAAGAAACGGCTCGATGGTTCTTGCTTTTCGCGAAGAGGAGAGGGACGTTCTTTTAGAGCTTTATGAAAGAGGTATTAGAAACGGAGTTGGCGGCCTGGAAATAATAAATGGGGAGAGAATAAGGGAACTGGAAGAGAATGTGTCTGACAAGGCATTGTATGCACTCCATGCAAAAACAGGGGCCATTGTATGTCCTTACGAGCTTACTATTGCAGCTATGGGACATGCTATGGACAATGGTGTGGAGCTTTTTCTTGAAAGCAGGGTTCTTGACATATCTTGTGATAACGGAGCATTTGAAGTAGAAACCACCAAAGGCACAATAAAGGCAAGATACATTATCAATGCTGCAGGACTGTATGCTGACAAAATATCCAGGATGGTTGGAGATGATTCTTTTGAGATAACTCCAAGAAAAGGAGAGTACCTTCTTCTCGACAAGGAGCTGTGCGGCCTGGTTGGGCACACCATATTCAAGGTGCCCACTAAAATGGGAAAGGGTGTGCTTGTAAGTCCTACTGTGGATGGCAACATCCTTCTGGGACCCACTTCAGAGGATATTTACGACAAGGAAGACACCCAAACCACCAGGGTTGGTATTGAGAAGATTATTAATAGTGCTGCGGAATGCGTGAAGAACATTCCTTTTGGCAGTGTGATAACTTCTTTTACCGGGCTTAGGGCTACGACAAAAAATGGTGATTTTTTAATTACAGCCCCAAAACCCAATTTTCTTAATCTTGCAGGAATAGACTCACCCGGTCTTACAGCAGCGCCTGCAATAGCGGTGCATGTATCAAACATGCTGAAAGACATGGGATTGGAGCTGGTTGAGAAAAAGGACTATACAAGTACAAGAAAAATATACCAGGTAGAAAAGTCCAGGTACAATAAAATGGTGTGCAGATGTGAAAAGGTTAGTGAAGGGAAAATAATTGAAGCCATACACACAAACCCAAAAGCCATTACTGTGGATGCTATAAAAAGGAGAACAAGAAGCGGTATGGGAAGATGCCAGGGAGGCTTCTGCATGCCGAGTGTTGTATCGATTTTGGCAAGAGAGCTCGGAATTGATGTTTGCGAGGTTAGAAAATCAGGCGGAGATTCAAGAATTGTTGTGGGGAAGAAGGAGTGAAAACATGCAGACGAAGGATTTGGTCATAATTGGTGGAGGACCTGCAGGCATGGCTGCAGCGGTGTCCGCTTATGGGAAGGGAATAAGGGATTTGCTGATTATAGAGAGGGATGAAAGCCTTGGAGGTATTTTGCAGCAGTGCATACACAACGGTTTTGGTCTTCATATGTTCAAGGAGGAGCTTACAGGGCCCGAATATGCCTGGAGATATGAGAAAATGATATTGGATTTGGGTATTCCTTTCAAACTTAACTCCATGGTGGTGGATATTTCAAAGGACAAAGTGATAACTTACGTAAATGAAGAAGAAGGAGAAGTAAAGATAAAGGCAAAAGCAATAATTCTTGCCATGGGATGCAGGGAAAGAAGCAGGGGAGCCTTGAATATTCCCGGGACAAGACCTGCCGGCATTTACACTGCGGGTACAGCCCAGAAGTTCATTAATATGATGGGACTTATGGTTGGCAGACAAGTTGTCATATTGGGGTCGGGAGACATTGGCCTTATAATGGCAAGAAGAATGACTCTTGAAGGAGCTTCTGTCAAGGCGGTTTGTGAAATCATGCCCTATTCCAGCGGTCTTGCAAGAAATATAGTTCAGTGTCTTGATGATTTCAACATTCCTTTAAAGCTTGGTCATACCGTTACAAAAATACACGGCAAAGATAGACTTGAAGGAGTTACAATTTCCAAAGTTGATGAAAACAGAAGGCCAATTCCGGGTACTGAAGAGTACACAGAGTGTGACACACTTCTTTTGTCCGTCGGACTTATCCCTGAAAATGAGCTTACAAAAGGAATGGGTATTGAGCTGGATGGAAGTACAAGAGGAGCTGTTGTGGACCAAAACAGGGAAACTTCTCTTGAAGGGGTGTTTTCCTGTGGAAATGTTCTGCATGTTCATGACCTTGTGGATTATGTCTCTGAAGAAGCATATATTGCAGGGGAAGCTGCAGCAAGATATATAAAAGGGGAGAGGGTTAAGAACAATAATATTTCTGTAACTGCATCAGATAATGTAAGTTACGTTGTTCCTCAAAGGATTACGAGTGACAAAGAAAAGGTGAAAATATATTTCAGAACGAAAAATGAACTTGATAATGTTCAGATAATTGTCAGTGACTGCGAAAATGTTGTCTACAAAGCGAAAAGAAGGAAGACTAAACCCGGAGAAATGGAATATGTCACCATGGCGGAAGATGTATTGAATAATATTAAAGGCAATGAAATCAGCCTTAAGGTAATTGGAGAGTGATGGTTATGGAACTTGTGTGCATTGTATGTCCTGTAAGCTGTAATCTTGAAGTTGTGATGGAAGATGGGAAGATCAAGGAGATAAAGGGGGCCGGCTGCAAAAGAGGAGTCAAATATGCAGAAGAAGAGACCATTTGTCCCAAAAGGACTCTTACCACTACCATAAGAACAACTGATAACAGGATGGTTCCTGTAAGGTCGGACAAGCCTTTGCCCAAGGACAGGGTTTTTGAGGTAATGGAGAAGATTAACAAGGTAAAATGTGTTCCACCTGTGAGAATTGGTGATATAATATTGGAGAAGGTATACGAGGATGTGAACATAATAGCCACTAGAAACATCGGATAGGAGAATGGTATGAACATATTTGAAGACAACCCAATAATACCTGCAATTCATACAAGGGAAGACTTTGACGAGGCGGTAAAGAGTCATTTGAATATTATCTTTCTGTTAAAGACAAACATATTCAACCTGAAAGAGTATGCAAATGCTGCTCACAAGCATGGGAAAAAAGTTTTTGTGCATGCTGATATGATAGAAGGAGTAGCAAGGGATAACTATGGCATAGAGTATATTGCAAAATGCGGTGTTGACGGGATTTTAAGTACGAGGATAAATATACTCAAGCAGGCAAGAGAGCTTAAGCTTTATACAATTCAGCGCTTCTTTATAATCGACAATCATTCCTTTGATACTGCCATAGAGTCAATGAAAATGTTCATGCCCGACATGATGGAGATAATGCCGGGAGTTGTACCCAAGATAATTGAAAAGTTCAAGGCCAGTGTCAATATACCTATTATTGCAGGTGGCCTTATTGAAACCAAAAAGGAAATACTGGATGCATTAAAAGCTGGAGCATCCAGTATTTCCACATCGAACAACAAGTTATGGTATAGCTAGGTTATGCTTTTGTTGCATGTATTGCTGCAAGGTAGCCAAAGGCCAGGGCAGGACCTATGGTTCCTCCGCCACCCCAGTATGCATTGGCACTTGGTGCTGCAATACAGTTTCCTGCACCGTAGAGACCTGGAATCGGATTGTCGTTCCAATCAAGGATTTGACCATGTTTGTTGGTTACGGGACCTCCGTTGGTGTCCAGTGTACTTGATGCCAGAATTGCTGCATAATACGGGCCTTCTTCCGAGAGGGGATACATGGTGTAGTTCTTGGTTTTGTCTTCAGGCCAGTTTATACCTGGTTTTGTAGGAAGTACTGAACCCCACTCTCTGTCGTAAGCGAAGTCTCCTCTTTGGAAATCAAGATCCTGGCCGTTTCTTGCAAACTCATTGAATCTCAAGAATGTATCCTTAAGTCCTTGGGCAAAAGTTTCATCGACTCTGAAACTTCCGATATGTGGAGTGAGTTTCTCTACACGTTTTTTTATCTTGCTTGCAAGGTCATCAAGATCTTTGCCTTCTATCAGGTATTTAAGGTCGAGTCCTGATGTGGCAAAAGGCGGATATCCGTCCCAAAATTCAACCGCTCTTCTGTCTGCGATAAGGAATAGGAGTTGATTTGTCCATTCTCCCTTGTTCTGATCCCATACAAAGTGAATCATGCCTCTGTCGTTGTAGTTTCTTTTTTCATTCAAAACCCTTTTTCCGTATTTATTGACAATGAACACGCTGTCTCCAGGGATGAAGAAACAGTTGTTTGCAGCCTTGGGGTTGTCTATCTTGTTCTCAAGCAGGCATTGGGCTCTGAAAGCACCCTGCATGTTGCCAATCTTTGCGCCTGCTTCTGATGCCATTTTGACTAAATCGCCGGAACACTCGGGAGAAGCACATCCTCCGTAGACAGGACCTCTTTGGAAATTCCTCATAAGCTCCTCGTTGTGTGTGTATCCGCCGGTGCCGAAAATGACTGCCTTTCTTGCACGGTAAGTCTTTACAACATCTTTGTGTTTTGCTTCAACTCCATATACTTTGCCGTTTTCGTCTTTCAATATTTTTGTAACTTCATGATGAGTGTTTACAGGTATTCCATTTTCCTTTGCATACTTTTTGAATCTCTCGACCAGAACAACTCCAAAACCGGTCTGGCCATTATCATCTTTGGGGAAGAGAATTCTGCCCCTGATTTCCTTGTTCTCAGGCAGGTTGCTTTGATAGTCAACGGAATTTTTCCCTAGCCAGTTGATATCCTCAACGGTCTCAAAAACTCCTTTTTCCTCCAGAAATTCCACAACAGCATTTGCATTGTCGCAGAATGCTTCAATGACACTGTATTCCCTTTCTGGAAGACCATAATTCTTCTTGTCTTCGTTGTACAATTGTGGATATGACAGACGACACATGTACTTGATTGCATCATCCCTGTTGTCTTCTATCCCTTTTGACTTCTGATGACGGTTCATCGGTGTCCAGAAACCGCCGCCTGAACGCCTTGTGGTTCCGCCTATTATTCCACTTTTTTCAAGCATAATAACTGAATTGCCCAAAACTCTTGTAGTGATGGCGGCACTGAATGCAGCGGCACCCGTGCCGACTACAATAATGTCAGCTTCGGTTTCATCAGTGGTAGCAGGTTTGTTTGGATCAGGTATGGGTTTTGGATTCTTCATATCTACGAAGAGCTCTTGAGGAGCCCAGCAGCGTGCACAAAAGATGGGAGGTTCGTCTCCTTCGTAGATGTACAAGCATACTGTACACTGCCACAGTTTTTTACCGTTTGGGCCAACTGCATCCAGCTGTTTGTACTCATCTTTTGCTGCAGCCTCTACCAATTCAAATCTGCCCTTTTCCACTCCGCAAATTGGGCATGTATCGGGAGCTTCATCACCTTTGTGGATGTAGCCGCACACTGTGCAGCGCCATCTTTTTGGTTTTTCATCCATCAGAACAAAATCTGTTGAAGGTGCCTTGCAGATGGGGCATTCGACAGGGGGACTATCTCCTTCATGGATGTAACCACATACAGTGCATTTCCACTTCTTCATAACAGAATCGACTCCTTTTCCGTATATTATTAATCTATTGGATTTTGAAGATGGTCCATTGAGTCTATTATTAACAAAAACGTTCTTCTAATTGCATTATTCTACGATATGAGGTGATTGTCAAATTATATATTTATTGAATGAAAGTCCTGGAGGAGTATAATTATACCAATGAGTAGAATGGAGGTGTTAGGAATGAAGAATAAAGAGATAGAGAAGATTCTGGTGAAGTTTGTTGAATCAGGATGGGACTTGATTGCTGTTCCGTCCCGGAAGTATCTTGACGGGACAGGGGATTTGGATGAATTGAGAGAAGCTGTCAGACAGGCAGATGCAGAATGTGGCAGTTGCGGGTGTTTATTTGACGAGCTGTACAAAAAAGCGTTAGTTTTGCTGGAAAATGAGTGAACCCTTTTTGCTTTTTTAGCGACTATATAGTTGAGAGGGCTGAAAAGGGGGGATGAACATGGCTTTTTTAATGATGGCTGCTTAGAAGAACAACTGGTGGACAATGCAAGAAACGGTGACAAGGATGCCTTTGAAAGACTCATGGAAAACCACATCAAGGTAATATACAATTACATTGTTCATCATGTAGGGATTGAGGAAGATGTCAAGGATGTTATGCAGGAAACCATGCTGTCCATATGGATGAGCTTGATAAGCTTTGTTGGCAAGTCATCCTTCAGGACCTGGGCAATAGCAATTACAAAAAGAAGGATTGCCGACTATTTCAGATCCAGGTATAAAAGTCAAAACAAGCCAATTGATGACTATGCGGATGTTCTTGTGGATGAAGAGAATGGCTATGGAAGAATCGATAACTCCCTTTCTGTTTGCGATGCAATTGATGCTCTTGATTCACCAGATAAGGAACTTTTGTTTTTGGTTTTCTATGCACAGCTTACATATGGAGAGGTTTCGGAGGTGCTGAATGTTCCTGTAGGGACTATAAAAAGCAGAATGTCCAGGATAAAGGCGGGTTTGGCAAAAAGTTTGGAGGAGGGGAACTATGGATACTTGTGATAATATGTCTTCACTGCTTGTTGATTACATAAACAGAAGACTTGAACAGAAAGAGAATATTAAGGTTGCTATGCATCTGGCGCAATGTGACAGGTGCAGAAAAGAAGTTGCGATGCTTTTAAGCATAAAGAATGTGGTTCAGAAGTCTGTTCAGGAAGTTCCCGACGATATATTGAGCTCTGCGTTTGACATGATTGTGGTGGAAGAGAAAGCTTCATATTTTGACTATTGCTTTGATGCAATCAAAACAGTGAAAGATTCTTTTTCAATAGTAAGAAAAACAATTGGTTTTGCATTTGATACAATAACAGTATAGGAGGTGGAAAACATGGCAAAGGATATTCCAGTAAAGGAGATTGGTGAACTTTTGGATGAAGTGTCAGGGAAACTGCCCAAAATGATAAGCGGAATTCTGGAAACGCTGTATTCTGCTGAAGCGGGAAGGAGCATGGGGCAGTCGGTAGGCAACTTCTACAAAGAGCTTGTGGGTGCAGGCATATCCCAGGAAGAAGCCTTGAAGATGGCAAAGGACTACATGCTTTCTCTAAAGGACATAACAAGTTCATTTACAAAACAAGAGTACAAGGAATAGAGGAAAATGAAGACGTTGTTTCATTTGATAAGTTTTGTTGTTAAAGTATTGGTGTTGATTGTCCTTTTACCTTTTATTCTGCTTTGGTTTTTGATTAGATATCTTGTTTTCAGAGTTGTTTTTCTACGCAGCCTGATTAAGTCAGGCATGCCCAAAGTACATGCAAAGGATCTTGTGAAAGAAACAGGAGGATTTAGAATTTTCTAAGCAGCTCTCAAACACTCACAGTTATGTGGGTGTTTTTGCTATTTCACAAGATTGACTTCGGTCTTCTGCTCATGTATGCTATTTTCAAATTGACATGAATTAATGGGAGTGAATTTGGATGTTTAATGATATTGAAAGCATTAGAAAGGGCTTTCGTAATTTGAACGAGGACAACTATTCCAATCAGTTCGAGTTTGAAAAGGCTAGAGAAATTGGGTTGTGTCTGCTTGGCAGGGCGGAGAGGATGTTAAAGGAGCAAATACCCAAAGGAAGGTTTGAATGGGTTGATGATTCATATGGCTCTCCCGAAGATATAATTCAGCAGGCAAAGGACATACTTAAGCAGCTTAAGAGTAATAGGATACCCTATGTAGGAAGATTTGCCGAAATTGGTGGAACGGTAATAGACCATGCCTTGATTGAAAAGGATGGTGTTCATCATCTTTTTTACATAAGAGGCAAGGCGGTGACTACATGGGCTGAATGTCCAACCAACAACTTTGGGCATGCCGTAAGTACAGACCTGATAAACTGGGAAGTAAAAGAACCGGTGCTGCAGACCAAAGAAGGGGAGTGGGATGAATACCAGGTATGGGCGCCTCATGTGATATATCATGAGGGTGAGTACTGGATGTTCTATACAGGGGTGAACAACAATGTGGCCCAGGCAATTGGACTTGCAAAATCAAGGGATCTGTACCACTGGGAGAGGTATGAAAACAACCCGGTTATAATTCCAGGCAAGTGGGCGATTTGGAACAAGGACACCTGGTCCGATGGAAGAGATCCATGTATTTTGAAAGATGGTGACACCTTCTACGCCTATTATTGTGCTCACATGTACAGTGAGGAATACAAAAGAAACATTTACGCAATTGGCGTTGCATCTTCCAAAAATCTGTACGACTGGAAGGATGAAGGATATTTTGTTCTTAATGAGAGCTTAAACACACCACCGGAGTCACCTTTCGTAGTAAAGAAAGACAACAAATACTATTTGTTCTATACAGACTACAAGGCAGGCACCGTGTTTGCGGTCTCTGACAAGCCGACCACTGGGTTTGTTGATGCGGATCCGGATATCAGAACAATAATCGGGTCGGTTTCTGCCAGCGAAGTATATATCAGCAAAGGCAAATGGTACATCTCCTATATTTCCCATGAGCCAAATCAGCTGCACTTCTTTGAGATAAAGGAGCTTGTGTGGAATCTTGATGGATCATTTTTGGCAAAAACAATAGAATAAATAAATTAGTGTCACAAACAGCCCTTCTCAGAGATTATATAAGTGAAAATGCTTTTAAGGAGATTTGGAAAGCTTGACATATCTTTTCAATTCATTGGAAAGAGGCATGTTCCTTTTTGCCTATTCCATTACTGGCAACTATCATATGACGATTTAGATAATTATGAGCCGTGCATCTAAATGATGTGCGGTTTTTTGTTATTATTAAATGCATCGATTGACACTCCCATGTTATTGTTGTATTTTTGACATAACATTGGAAATGAAGAGAGGTTTTGGTATATGAGCGTTGACAAGGTTATTGAATGCATAAGTTGTGGTAGAACGTCCTTGGGAATTGAAATTGGTTCAACAAGAATCAAATCCGTTCTCATTACTGATGATCATGAACCTGTGGCAGCAGGCAGTTTTGAGTGGGAAAGCGAATATATTGATGGCAATTGGACCTATTCCCTTGATGATGTCTTTAAAGGTATCCAGGAAAGCTACAGAAATCTTTTTGAGGATGTTAAGAAGAGATATGGACTAACACTAAGCAGAGTAGGCTCCATTGGAATAAGTGCAATGATGCATGGATATCTTGCCTTTGAGGGTGAAAAGCTCCTTGTACCTTTCAGAACCTGGAGAAATACATATACTGAAAAAGCATCGAAGGAGCTTACAGGGATGTTTCAATACAATATCCCGCAAAGGTGGAGCATTGCCCATCTTTACCAAGCCATATTGAATGGGGAAGACCATGTTAAAAGGATTGACTATCTTGTTACTCTAAGCGGATATGTACATTGGCAGCTGACTGGAAAGAAGGTGCTTGGGATTGGGGATGCCTCAGGTATGTTCCCGATTGACATTCATGCCAAAGACTACAATGGAGACATGCTGTGTCTATTTGACAGCGTACTAAAGGATAGAAACATGCCTTTTAGAACAAGAGACATACTGCCAAAGGTTCTTGCAGCAGGTGCTGATGCAGGTGTTCTAACAGAGAAGGGAGCAAGACTGATTGACCCTGCAGGAAGGCTGAAGCCAGGCATACCCTTGTGTCCGCCAGAAGGAGATGCTGGAACAGGCATGGTTGCCACAAACAGCATAGCCAGGTACACAGGTAATGTATCAGCAGGAACAAGTGTATTTGCCATGTTTGTACTGGACAAGGAACTTAAAAAGGTATACCCGGAAATCGATTTGGTTACAACCCCTGCAGGTGATTTGGTTGCCATGGTACACTGCAACAACTGCAGCTCCGAGCTTAACGCCTGGGTCTCCTTGTTTAAGGAATATACGCTAAGAATGGGTTTTGATGTGGAAATAGGAAGAATCTATGAAACTTTGTTCAACATGGCTTTGGAGGGTGAAGAAGACGGCGGTGAACTTCTTGCATACAACTATCTTTCCGGAGAACATATTACTGGTTTTGAAAAAGGATGCCCGCTTTTTACATACAGGTCAGGCAGTGTGTTTAATCTTGCAAACTTTATGAGAACTCTCATGTATTCATCCGTTGCCACATTGAGAATAGGTATGGATATTTTGAATCAGGAGGATATCAGGATAAATAACTTAAGGGGTCATGGAGGTTTCTTCAAAACCAAGGGTGTTGGCCAAAGGGTAATGGCTGCCGCACTGAATGTACCTGTGTCGGTGCTTGATACCGCCGGTGAAGGCGGGGCCTGGGGTATTGCTCTTCTTGCTTCTTACATGAAGAACAGGCAAAAAGATGAGACTTTGACAGGTTATCTTGATGGCAAAGTGTTTGCACAGGATGATTCTTCTGTATTGGAGCCTGATGAAAAGGATGTAAAAGGGTTCAATGTCTTTTTGGAGAGGTACAAAAGAGGACTTGAGATAGAAAGAGCTGCGGTTGAAAGTTTGTATGGAGATTAATTATTGGACCTGACTATATAATAGCATTTTTAATATTCCAAACTCATGTGTGACCATTTGGGGAGATGGATTGTATATGGTAATGAAGGAGAAAGACTAAGAAATGTATGAAACATACAAAAATCTTGTGTACAGAATATCTGTGATATATTTGGGCAACACATTTGATGCGGAGGACTTGGTGCAGAATGTTTTTGTATCATATTACAAGCGACTTCCCAAATTTGAAAGTCAGGAGCATGCACGCAACTGGTTTGCAAGGGTTACAGTAAACATGTGCATAAATTTCAGAAAATCTTATTGGAGAAGGTTTGTCGACAAAGCAGATGAAATTGATGTACCAGAAGATATGAATGTGGAAAGAATTGAGATACTTGATATATTGTCTGTTTTGCCTGATAAGAGCAGGTTGATTATGCTCCTGTATTATTACGAACAGTATACAGTTGGTGATATTGCCGGAATGATGAATATGTCGGAGTCCGCAATTAAAATGCAACTGAAGAGAAGCAGGGAGAAGCTCAAGGAGGTTCTTGGAGATGAATGAGATGGAGTATTTAAAGGATAAGTTTGAGAGTATCAAGTTAACCCCTGAAGCGGACGAAAGAATTCAAAAAGGTATAAAGGGGAAACTAGGGAAAGGCAAAAAAAGAAAGGTTTATGCAAGCATTGCGGCTGTCTTCTTGCTTTTTTTTGTACTTCTTTTTATCTTTTCTGACAGACAGAAGGATCCTGGTGTAATTCTAAATGAGCCAACAAATACACCAAATATTACAGTGCCTAATAGTTCTTTTACTCCAGAGCCAACTAAAACACTTAATCCTGCACCGACGAAAAGGAGCATGACTTTTTTTGATATGGATTCTTTATTTGAGGAAGTAAAGAAAGATGAGGAGTTTTATTACGAGGTTAAGCCTTTGACCGATATGATGAAACTGGATGACTCCAGAATTGGCGTTATAGAGTTGCTTGAGGATAATAGGGTGGTTTTCTATTTAGAGAATGGTTTGGAGCTAGATCTGTATTACAACACCGGATATGGTAACACAACCATTGAATCATATCATAGGAGTATGGAAGAGAACAAGAATTACAATATGTATAAAGGAAGTAGTTTTGATTATTTAATGAAAAATTCATTGGATGAAGCCATCTTTCTATTCGAAAACATTCTTGTAGTTGTTTCAGGTGAAAAAGCACAAGAGTTTGTTGTGACCATCAATGCTTCATAGTTGTATATATTTATGAAGATGACTAATGGAGGAGTTGTATGAGAAAAACTGTTTTGTTATTAATATTTCTGCTTGTGTTACTGTCCGGTTGCTTAAAACAGGAAAATACCATGCATGAGAATACGCCCGACACTTACATATCTCCGTATAATGGTGAGGTTTCAAGAGGTTATGTGATTGAGGACATGGTTGATTCCTGGGAATACATAGAGCTTATACATCGTAATTTCTACGATATTTATACTGTTAATACACAGTTTGAGATATCACGGTTTGAGCTGATATATAGAGTGGAGGACTACCCCAATCCTGATTGCCGCATGTTTAACAAGAAAGGATACACATATTGGATTTTATATAATGAATACAAGTTACAGTTATCCTATGTTACTGATGATGGAACAATATATGAGGATGTAGTTGAATACAATGGAAAGGAATACAATTACTTTGAGTGGGATAACAACAGGAGTATCATTGTTAAACGGGTGAATGAGAACACATATTTGGCATTGACTTGTGATGTCAATGAAAAGTTTGACCCTTCCTTGCTTGAAATGGAGCTTTTTGACAAGATGTTTGTAGCTCAAACTCCCCCGCCGCATTAACCTTACGATCTTTGATACGGATGATTTGCGGTATTGCTGACTAGCAATACCGCTTTATAAACAACGACTGGACCAGTATTGAAATGCTTCCTGTTATAAGAATGATTGCAAAGAATGTCAGCAGTACAACAGGATCGCAATATATGCCAACCATTCTGTCAAGGTAAATGAACTTGCTGATAAGCAATGTAAGAAGTACTGTTATTGCAAAACTTGTGTAAACTATTAAAAAGTAGATTATGCGAACGTTTTTTGCAGGCATTCCTAGCTTCATAAAAGTTTCTATGTCTTTTCTGTTCTTTCTTCTGGCAAAACTGAACTCAAAATAGGTGAGAAAAACAATGGCTGCGATTGTGGATAGTGCAGACAAGGCTATTTTCCTTTTTGATTCTTTCAAGTCAAAGAACATCTCAACGGACTTCACCAAGTCATCTTTATTGACTTCGTAGGCCTTTAGACTTGCATTTTGGACTTTGTCTGTAAAGAAGGTGTAGTTTATACGTATAACATTTTCAAGAATAAAGTCATAATCCTCCTTGCTAATTATAGCCAGCGCTGTAAAGCCTGTGTGGGTGGAGTAGGACAGGGTAAGATCTCTATACAGCGGTTTAATAAATCCTGCGACAGTCAATCTGATTTCTTTTTCCTCCAAAAAGTCGTCCTGTATTTTTACTGCTACCAAGTCACCTATCTTGACCCCCAGACTCTTTGCAGTGCTGTAGGATATGTATATTGTGTTATCCTTAAACTCTTTTACTTTGGTTATGAAGTTGTCTTTGGAAAAGTAGGTTGCATGAATGTCCATGTCTTTTGTTGCAAAGTGAACATCTTCAAAGGAGTTTTTCTCAAAGAAGGACATCTGCTCGTATTCCATCTCATTTAACTGAGAGTAAACAGCCATGTGATTCGAAGGCATTAAAACTCCTTCTTCCACATTGATGCTTTGTAATGGATTATCTGCAGTAAGAGGTATATCGCTGTACATGTAAGTAAAGTTGCTTCTTTTGTAGAATTGATAGTTACTGTAACTTGGCAGTACCATCTGAAGCAGACTTGTGAATATGACCAGCATGACAGGCAGCAAATATGCAAAAGATAAAACCTGTTTTAAAAAGCTTTTTTTCCATAAGGCACCCAGATACTTTAGCAGCATGATGAACCTCCAGTTTATACTTCCTGATTAAGGGCCTCCATTAACTTTTCTTTTCGTATGAGCCACAAGGCAAGGAAAGCGACCACCATTGAAGTTATGACAAATGCGAGAGCAAAGAACGGCGATAGCTCTACTATATTCCTTGTAAAGTAAAAGGAATCCATCGAATCATATACGAAAATGTTAAGTATTAATGCGGCGACAATGAATGCAAATATTTGAGATATGAATGAACTTGCAAACATATATGTAAAATAGTGTATTCGCTTCATCCCGAAGGCTGACAGTACCCAAAGGCTTTTCTGTTTACAATCAGAGATTTGCGTTTTTCATTAAAGAACAGTGAACACAAGGAGGAGATGGAGAAGAAGGTAAGAAAGGCTATTGACTTTTCGTCGAATACTCTCCATGAAAGCTCAAGTTGTAACTGGCTCTCCCTGTATTCCAACCTGATATTGCTCGTTCTTCTTGATGAGTTGTCATGGCGGTTTCCTTCCAGGTCCTTTTTTAGTTTTTCAATTTCCTTCAAGGCAGTATTCATATCTCGAAAATCCACAAAAATGATACTATAATCCGGTTCAGTTTCCAGAGAGTGAAAACTGCCGCTTAGGACGACTGCTTTAAAAAACGGCATATATGTATTATCATTATATATGGCGGTCAGAACAAAATCGTGTATTTCATCAGTCAAAAGTGCGTGTACTGACACTGTATCGCCGACTTTTGCATCAATTTCCATTGCGACAGAGTGGGGTAGAACTACGGCATCTTTTCTTGACATAAGCTTCTTGTCATATGACATCAAGGTTTCTTGTGGTAGCAGTGTATGAAACAAACTATCAAGGGAATCGTTCACCAGTGTTTCTACCAAAATATCTTTTGATACTTTGTTATTATGTTCTCCTCGCTTACTATCTCGTTGAATTTATCAATTGGAATTCCGGAAGAAGACGTGGTTGTTATGCATATGTCCCAGTTCTGGTGTTCCAAATAGTGCGTTCCATACTTGAATTGGTCCATCACTTGGGAATACTGGGCAAGGATTATTAAGGAAAGCAAAACTATAATAACATAGTGTATGAGACTCCGAATTAATTGTCTTTTGATATAGTACACTTGAAAACCATTTTAATTTCACTCATAAAATGTTCACTTCCTTCAGATAACTTTATTGATAGAACTAATTATCAGATCTTGTTATCATGGATTCTTTGTGCATCTTCCTGTATCTGCTGGGTGATGTCCCAATCTTCTCTTTAAACACTCTGTTGAAATACATTGTGTTGTTGTATCCGACCATCTCCATGATAGTCTCAATTTTATAGTTTGTCGTGACAAGAAGGTGACAGGCTTCTTTGAGTTTTATGGACTGTAGAATGTTGACAAAGGACATGCCTGTTAGTTTTTTTATCAGTTTGCTCAGGTATGAAACTGAATAATTGAAATGGTTTGCCACATCTGAAAGTGTGACAGTCATATGGTTTTTATGTATGTACTCCAGTATATTGTTTGTGATTTCACTCTCAGAACATGTATCTTCTCCATCGTACAACTCGCTGACCTTGAGATAATTGAACACCGTTGCCAATAGCAGTTTCTTTATCTGAAACCTATTAGGTCCTCTGAAAGCTTCGGATACTAGTAAAGCAAGGATATTCCTAAGCGGTGCATGATGTAGTGTGTGGAACTTTAAGTGTTTTGATTCACCAAGAGGCTGATAGACATTTTGCCTTACAAATTTGGCAATAACGCCGTCTTTTCCGATTTCTTCTAGAAAGCGATCTGTGAAAAGCGACTTTTTGATTATTATATTCACAATCACACTGTCATCTCCCACCCAGATTCTGTGACAAACCCCGGGAGGCAAAAGAAATATATCTCCATCTGACATCTTATATGGTATCTCTTCAATTATATTGTCGGCGTTTCCTTTTAGTACGTATATCATTTCATAATATGAGTGTTCATGATTAATGGGAGGACTGTAACGGGCGTGTTTTCTAATTGTTATTTCATGTTCGTATACGTCATCGAACAAAGACCTGATATTAAACACTTCATGTCCATAGATTTCAGGCACTAAAAAAAGTTTGGGATTATCCACACTTTTAATGAGCTTTGCCACTTTGTTGGGATTATCCCTGACTTCATAATATGTTTTATAGAACTGCTCAACGTCATCCAGTTCTTCAAAGTACTCAAAATGGTCAGAAACGGGAGTATATATCATTTTTCGAATCCTTTGTGTTTTTACATATTATACAATAAAGTGTTTTTAGATGCAATACAAAAAGGCAGCACCCGTAATGGATACTGCCATTAATTACCTATATCAAATCTTCAAAGTCGACTCCAAAGTAATCAGCACTTGCAGTGATAACCTCATCGGCTTCGAACATTACAATCTCCATATTAGGTATTTCATATTTCATCTTCACACCACTCCTTAATGTCTTCAGGCAGTTCAATACCTGCATTCTTTATTGTCTCATAGACACTTAAAACGCTTTGTATTTGTACATCGCTGTAAAGGTATATGACATTTCCGTTCTCGTCTTCACATTTGATAAAGGCCCTTGCAGCTATCATTTCATTCCTGGCTTCCTTTGGAATGTTATAGATATAGGCGGATTGATAAGTAAAACCAGCGTCTTCCACCTCAATAAGCTTGTCCTGCAGAGCAATCTTGTAATTGTCGATATTCTCATAAGTCAGAAGGGACAAGTCGCCAATATTTTTCTCAAGAACCACCAGGGCACCATTGTCAACAACCGTATATCTTCTGCCCATGTATCCAATTGTGTCGTTTATTTCAGGTACATCAAAGGCGAATCTTAGTCCTTGTCTTAAATCTTCCAGATCAAGGTTTCCGCTTTGTGATTTATAGGGGACGAGGGTGGTCCTAATTTGCGAACCTGCATATTCAACGTGTTTGGGTGTGTGGATTTTTTCCAATTCCATTTCAACATCAAGCTCGTATATGTAATATGGATGACTTGAGCTGTGACTCCTTGATGCAACACCCATCACACTGTACTCTGCACAGACCATAGTGTTGTTTACAGTTTTTAGGACATTCCCGTCTGGACTTTTGATTGTAACGGATTTTACGTATGAATCCCGGCTCGGGCCAAAGTTTTTGGCCTGGTTTAAACGAGGATATGTTATGGTTTCTTTTGAGAGCTCAATTATGACAACCAGTGTGTCATTAACATATGCATTAATTATTGAGCCATCATCCTCGAATCGGTAATTTGCAACGCTCGTTGTTTGATCGTTGTCCCCAAGGATATCTGCAATGTCGAGGCTTACAGCCTGGGATTGCACTTTACTTGCTGCTTCCTCGTTATATTGCTTCACAACAATCTGAATTATATTTTTGCCGTGCAAAGGCTTTAAAAACAGACCAGTGCCTGCAATGGAGCCTGCTTTATCAGCTTCAAAGTATTCGGCGTGTGGTGCATTGTCGCTATGTGTCAGGATTCTGTCATTGCTTGACCGGATGAACAATCCGGTATTTGATGAATCAATTTTGGAGATCATACTAACACCAACACTGTATTTCCTGCGAACTGGATAGGCAAAGACGGATTGAAAATATCCTTTTACCTCCAATGCCTTGGTACCATCGTGCAAGGAAACCCCGGAATAGTTGGTAGATGGCCATTCGATATACCAATTTGAGTATCTTCCTCTTGCCAAAGTACCAAGTGCCAGTTCATCAAAAGTGAGTTTGTGTTCACTATCGAGTTGGAGTTCTGCTTCATTGTAAACCTTTATGTTCCTTACCTCGAAGGAACAGTTGGAACTGTTAAAACCTATGTTTCTATCGTTGCCAGGTGTGAAGAAATCATATCTGTCAGCAAAGGCGGTATCCATGACCACTTCGCCATCAACCAGCAATCTTACATAGTTGCCCTGCTTCTTTATTTCAAAATGAAACTCTGTACCCGGATTCAATTCTCTGTCGAAACCATCTTTTGTAAGGCGGTATACATCCAGTTCTGCGCCTGTGCCCAGTTTTTCAGCTGAAACTCCAACTTTGCGGGTCAGTATCAGGTTCAGATAGTTGTCTCCATTGTAACCTATACAAAACCTGACGCCGCTGGCGCCGGAGTCGTTGCCATACTCAAGTATCTTGACATCTCCTGACCATGAGTACTGGTTTATCAATCCTGGTATTTCAAGAAGTGAAAGATGACTCCCTACCGGAATTCCTTAAAAACTCCGTCTTCGAAGCTGGCATTTGAGTGCGGACTTGCTGAATGAATGGTGGTGCTCTCGTTAATCAGATTAACTTTTTCTTCTGCTGTAAGGGGTACTGCCGGAAACACCATGGAAAAAACAAGGAAAATAAGTAATATTTTTTTGCCATTGTTTCAACTCCTTCGTTTTTATATTTCTTTTGCACAATCATAATGGAGGAATATATATTGTACAAATGCTTTATTTAACTCTTTCGTATACTTTGTTTGCTATGTTTGTTTATTTTAATTTGAAATAAAAAACATATTGACATATGGAAATTTATGAGTTAATATAATTCCTATTACTTTAATAGGAATTAAACAGGGAGTGATGATTATGGAGAAGAATTACAGATTCGAAACATTACAAATCCACGCAGGTCAGAAACAGCCTGATAGCGCAACCGATGCAAGAGCTGTTCCCATTTACGCAACTACTTCGTATGTATTCAAGGACTGCGATCAGGCAGCAGGCAGGTTTGCTTTGGCCGAACCAGGAAACATATATACCAGGTTGATGAATCCGACTACAGATGTATTTGAAAAGAGAATAGCTGCTTTGGAAAAGGGAGTTGCTGCTCTTGCCACATCCTCCGGTTCTTCGGCAATTGCGTATTCCATTCAAAATATTGCGAGAACAGGAGACCACATAGTGTCATCCAAGTCCATTTATGGAGGAACATACAATCTGTTTGCAAACACCCTGACTGAGAGTGGGATTGCCACCACGTTCGTTGATATCAACAATGAGGAAGAGGTTGAAAATGCAATCAAGGAGAATACAAAGGCAATATTCCTAGAGAGTTTGGGCAATCCAAACAGCGATATTGCAGATATTGAAAATGCTGCAAAGATAGCTCACAGAAATGGTATTCCGCTAATTGTAGACAATACCTTTGCAACCCCATATTTAATCCGCCCAATTGAATACGGTGCTGATATTGTAGTTCACTCTGCGACAAAATTCATAGGAGGACATGGCACTGTTATCGGCGGAGTAGTGGTGGACAGCGGTAATTTTGACTGGACTCAGAATGACAAGTTCCCCGGGCTGACAAAACCAAATCCTTCATACCACGGAGTTGTATTTACTGATGTGGTTGGAAATCTCGCATATATTATCAAACTTAGGACCACATTAATGAGGGATACCGGTGCATGCATAAGTCCATTCAACTCGTTCCTTCTTTTACAAGGTCTTGAAACTCTTTCTTTGAGAGTGGAAAGACATATGGAGAATGCTCTTAGGGTAGTTGAGTACCTAAGCACTCATCCAATGGTGGAAAAAGTAAATCATCCTTCCCAAGACACTGGAAAGCAGCTTGAACTATACAAAAAGTATCTGCCAAACGGTGGAGGTTCCATATTTACTTTTGAAATAAAGGGGACGGACAAGGAAGCTAGAAAGTTTGTTGAATCTCTCAAGCTGTTCTCGTTGCTTGCAAATGTGGCGGATGCAAAATCATTGGTTATACATCCTGCATCCACAACCCATTCGCAGCTAAGTGAAGAGGAGCTTTTAGGTATAGGAATCAAACCAAATACTGTTCGTCTTTCAATAGGTATTGAACATATAGATGATATACTGGAAGATCTGGAGCAGGCTTTCAAGGAGGTTGTATGAAGCTACCAGAGCCCCTAGGGCCATATTCCCATTTCAAAGTATTTAATGGCATGGTATATACTTCGGGTCAGATACCCGCAGACAATATACTTGACATAAAGGAGCAGACCAGACAGGCAATTGAGAACTTGTCCAATGTGTTGAAAATGGCCGGAAGTGGTCTTGAATATGTTTTAAAAACGACGTGCTACCTTAAGTCTATGGATGACTTTGGCATTTTCAACAACGTGTATGCAGAGTATTTCAAAAATAAACCTGCACGAGCCTGTGTTGAGGTTGCACGTCTTCCAAAGGATGTTATGGTGGAAATTGAGGCAATAGCATATATTCCAGAAAAATAAGTCTCCCTATGGGAGATTTTTTTATGTTATAGGAAATTGCTCTATATCGGCATAAGGAAGAAAGAAGAAAAAATGTAAAATATATACATTAAGGGGTGAGTTTTGACTAGAAGATAAAAAATCCGTCATCCTCGATATCATCTTCCAGACCATCATCTTCGTGTAGAAAGAAATCCATATCCAAAAGGTCGTCATCACTCATTTTTTTAATGTCTTCAGCAGTTAAGCCTTCAGGTGGATTTTCAATATATTTTT
>DUPL01000140.1 GCA_012838385.1 Clostridiaceae bacterium | reverse complement strand
TTTACCAATACCAACAAGGTAAACCAGCGCTTTCGTGTCAAAATAACCCGGCTGTTTCCAAAATATGCGGATCAGTCTGACTATGAAACCTTCAGCAGTATCAACGAAAGCATATCTTTTCTTGAAAGAAAAGGGTATGTCAAAGCAGAAATAAAGCATGCTAATGTTTGTGAATCGGTCTGTCTGAACACAGACATGCTTGATGAGGTTTATGAGTATTTGGGAAGGATACCAAAAAAGGATATAAATAATGAGCTTCTTTTGCTTCTTGAAAAGTACAAGAACAAGAATGAAGTGCTTGCAAATTTCTGTACCGAGCAAATCGAAAGAATCAAAGACAACAGGAATGTGCAGTTTTTCTCAAATGATATTGGGGAGTTTGAAAATGTCTTGAAAGCTGTATATGCCCTCTATATGGTGGAAAAGGAAACGTATTTAAGGGACTTTTCCATTCAGGTGTTCCGAGACTCAAAAACCTTTGAGCAAATATCTTCAAAAGTCACCAGTTTGCTTTTTGATTACGGGGATTTTCCAGAAAGGGAAAGTATTCTGGAGAGCTTGAATATTGTAAAGAACCCTACATATGTTAACTTCAAAGGACAAGGAGTTGTTACAATAAACGGGCAGACAATTGATTTTTCAAAGCTTGACGGAGATATTGCCATCTCCTCACCCCTCATAGATTCCATAGAGGATGTGAAGGTAACCGGAAAAGGCGTAATGACTATTGAAAACTTAACAAGTTTCAATACCTTTGATGACAAGTCTTTCTTTGTCATCTATCTTGGAGGCTTTCACAACACTACAAGGCGCAACTTTATAAAACTGATACACAAAAACAATCCAGATACATCCTTCTATCACTTTGGAGATATAGACGCAGGCGGCTTTTATATCCTCTCCCATCTCAGGCGCATGACAAACATACTTTTCATACCGTATAAAATGGACAAGCACACGCTCATAAAATATGCGGAGTTTACAAAGAAGTTGACTCAAAACGATAAAGAGAGACTCAAAAGGATTAATGAGCCGGATTTTAAGGAGACAATAGAATACATGCTTGAAAACAATTGCAAACTTGAGCAGGAGGCAGTGAAAGATTAACAGTTAATCTTTTTTTACATATTTATATACTAAAACGGTTGAAAGAAGGTGTTAATTTGTTTTTTACAGCCCTCATTCCCGTTTGCACGGTTCCTACCGCAACTCCCACTCCAACCAGTGGTGAGTCAAATGAGATGCTTGTTTTTGCAATATTGCTTGTAGTGTTTTTCCTCCTTGGCTTTGCGCTGGGATATGCATTCAAATACAAAACGGGTTGTAGAAAGAAGAGGAAATACAACTATATGACATAGATTCAGTCCCGCTTAATGCGGGACTTCATATTGTCCAATCACGGGCATGATTTTCAATTCATATACTGTGGTGAGAGTATATTAAACAGGTGACGCAGATGAGAAGAGCATTTTGCCTGTGCTTGGGATTCCTATGCATATTCATACTGGCAACACCAAAGGTTGTGGAGTTTAAAAACTATTATACCGGCGATGCAGCACAGCTCTATTCTCCACCACCAGGTTGTGTCCTTTACATAATACCGGATATCAGCAATACAGGCACCATAACAGAAAGAATTGGAGGAAGGAACGAAACCACCATCAGTATAGTTATAGGTGAAGATAATAAAATATCATGGAACAGCAACTTTCCTGTCCGGGCAATCATAGTCCAGAGTACAAAAGGGTACTATCTGTACGAATACAACCAGGCAACCCTGAACGGAGAGTTTGTTCCTTCTGACGTCGATGATCTGAAATATGTTGCCGTTGTGTACGGAGAACCCGAGAGCACTCTGGGTGAAACCCTGGCACCAACTGGAAGTTCACAAACGCCAGGCACATCGGTTGTTCCTTCGCCGACTGACGACATACCGATTACTGCAGATAGCAGAATTGGTTTTATTTACACAGGGGTTATTCTTTTGCTCGGTGCAACGATTTGCGCTGCGGTTCTAGGATTTGTGAAAAACAGGACGAAATAGCACCTTCCTAACACAAGGAATTATGTATTTCTTGACATGCATGGATGAATTGTGTTTAAATAAAGATGTCTAGCCTTACAAATTTAATTTTATTAGGGAGGAAATACTATGGAAAAACAAGTACTGCTTCAAGCAGAAGAGCGTACTGAATTGAAAACTAGAGCAAGCAAGAGATTGAGAAAAGAAGGTTTTGTGCCTGCGATCATATACGGAAAGAATATTGACTCAGTACCCATAAAGGTAAGGAGTGACGAACTTAGAAGAGTTGTTAAAGAGCATGGCAGAAACGCAATTATTACAATTCAACTTAATGGAGACAAGTCCTACAATGCAATTATCAAGAATATCTTCTTCGAAAAAATGAAGAACGATCTTCAACATGTAGACTTTCAACATGTTTCCATGGACGAGGAAATCAAAGCCGTTGCCCCAATCAGAATAGTTGGAAGAGAAGCACTTGAATCAAGAAGACTTGTATTGATTAGACAAATTGATGAAGTTAAAATCGTAGGTCTTCCACAAGATATTCCAGAGCATGTGGAAATTGATGTATCTGATATGGAAGCAGGAGATACTGTCACCATCGGGGATATAAAGTATCCGGATGGAATTACTCCTGACGAAGATACTGACGGTGTCGTTCTTACTGTCAGCGAACCTAAGGAAGAAGCTGAAAGCACAGACGATGAGGTCAAGGAACCCGAATTGGTTGACAAAGAAGATGGAGAAGATGAATAACAAAAGGGATTTTCTTGCCGAAATCATTAAAGATAGCGATAATATTGTTTTCTTCGGAGGTGCTGGTGTTTCCACTAAAAGTGGAATACCAGACTTCAGAAGTGCCGATGGTTTGTTTTCTTCAAAATACAAATATCCACCTGAAGTAATGTTGTCGCATACCTTTTTCATGAATCATACAGAAGACTTTTACCACTTTTACAGAGAAAAAATGATTTATCGCGACGCCAGACCGAACAAAGCTCATATAAAGCTGGCAGAGCTTGAGCAGGAAGGAAAGCTGAAAGCTGTAGTTACGCAAAACATAGACGGTCTTCACCAGCTGGCAGGAAGCAAAAACGTGCTTGAGCTGCACGGTTCCGTTCATAGGAATTACTGCATGAAATGTAGAAAGAGATACTCGCTTGATTATATTCTCGATACACAAGGCATTCCAAGATGCGAATGCAAGGGCATAATAAAGCCGGATGTGGTTCTTTATGAGGAAAGCCTTGATAATCATGTTTTGTTCAAATCAATCAGTTATATTAGCAACGCCGACGTACTTATTGTAGGCGGAACCTCTCTGAATGTATATCCTGCTGCCGGTTTGGTGGATTATTATAATGGTGACAAACTCGTACTTATAAACAAATCAGAAACTCCAATGGATTATAAAGCAAACCTTATCATACACGACAGTATTGATGAAGTTTTAGGTGACATTTGACCTCCCGTTTGCTACAATGTAAAAAAACGGGAGGTATTATTATGAAATACCCTATTTGTTTCTGGAACACCAACACTCTGGAAAACTGTGTGCCAAATCTTGTTGAAACATGGCATGATTTAGGCATAACCGTTGCCATGTCCCCAAGCTACAAAAGAGACGACAAGTATAAAATGCTGAAAATTCTTGATGAGGCTCAGGACTTTGGCATCAAGGTTATTTTGTGCGACTATAGGACCCATTGGAAGGTCCTTACAAGCAATGGACAGGATGAGTACAGACTTCTTGCAGAAGAAGCTCATGCGGATTACGGTCATCACCCTGCCGTTTTTGGTTTTTTTATCGGAGACGAGCCTGAGGCACATCAGATTGATGACGCATTATGTGCAATGCGCATTCACCAGGAAATTTCCCCGGATTTGACAGCGTATCTAAATCTTCTTCCCTGGTTTGACTGGATAGGCGAAAGGATGGGAACGGACGCACTGGCTCCATATCTTGACAGAGTTAAGAATGAAGGCAATGCAAAACTTCTATCCTATGACTGCTACACCCAAATGTGGGAAGGCGAAAGAGGTTACGATGATTATTTCAACAACTTGAGGGAGTACTACCTGGCAACAAAAAGACTCAATACCCCTTATTGGAACATAGTTCTTGCCACCGGCCATTATTACTATCGTTGCCCTTCAAAGATTGATATGATGTGGCAGTTCAATACGTCAGTTGCTCATGGTGCTTCTGGTGTATCCTGGTTCTATATTCACCAGACGGACCTGTGGGATAATTACCGTAATGCAGCAATAAATCCCCTTGGTGAAAGAACACAAACCTTTTATGATCTCTCAGAAGTAAATAGAATGTTCAACGCATACTGCGGATATGTAATTACAAAGCTCAAAATTGATAAATGCTTTCATGTGGAAAAGGCCTATGGCGGCAACGAGCTGTTCACACCTTTTGACAATGTATTGTCGGTATCTTCTGAGAACAAAACCCCACTGATTTTCTCCAGCTTCAAGGATGAAGAGGGCAGAACCTACTATATTGTTTGCTGCAACTCTATTAAAAACAACACTCTAGCAACCATAAAAGTCAAAGATACTGTTAGACTGGAGAAATGTTTGATGGGAGGAAGGTTCGTACCGATTAGACCTCATACGGATCCAATAGGCCATAGGGAAGGACAGAGCGCTCACTCAGTCAATATCTGGCTGGCACCAGGTCAGCTTGTTTTGTTAAGGGAGGCGTAATTAATGCCGGAAAAAATAAAAAAGTTACTCAAAAAAACACCAGTATTGCCTGAGCGAGCCAGAGAAAAACTTGTTCATGGCAGATACATATATTATGGAAGTCAACAACGGAGGTTTTGATCAGTACTTATTAAATACTGATGGCAAATATGCCAGTGACACACTTTCCTTCCTTGAAAAGGTTGAACCAATGGAGGCACTTTTTGCCTCCATTCATTTATACCTTGACTCAATATCCTTCCACTTCTTGTCCTCGAAAAACTGTTGGACCACCATTGGTATGGACAGATTATCTATGCAAACGTCCATAAAGTCTACTCCAATAGCTTGTCCTTCCGTTTTGAGCTTTTCCAGGGCAGTGCCTTCCAGAGATCTGTATGAGTTTATTATATCAGCCACACCCAGTCCTGCTTCCTGCATGCTCTCTCCCACTGCCCTTGCCACATAGCCGCTTAAATGCACCATTATGTTGCAGGTAAAGTATTTTTTCTTTTTTACAAAAACTTCAGACACAAACTTGTATGCGTCCTCTATTCTAAATGAGAACTTGCCAAATGCTCTTAATTGTACATGCTTTAAATTATTGTCCTTTATTGAAACTGCCTCCTTGTTGGACCAGGACTTGCTTGCAAAAGGTTTTTGATTCAGTATATAGAGGTCTATATCTACAACCGATTTGAGCCCTTTGGTAAAACACTCTTTCAATTCAGGGAAAACATCCGGCAGAAGATAATATGTACCTGGTCTCAGTACAGAATATAATACATCATCCTTGACTATGAAAGCACTTTGATTTTTCCGGATACGAATTTTGGTTCCTTTCCTAATATATGTTCCGGGTTTGTTGTGCTTAAACAAGATAATGTTGTCTCCAATATTTCTATGCTCTATAGTATCTCCTATTAGTTTGTACACGGTCTTTCTAAAGTTCAAGTTTCCGCCCTCCCCGAACCTTTTCTTTCATTATATATAATTCGTAAAATTTTTCAATATCTTGATAAAACGCTACAAAATCAATAAAATAATACAAAATTAAATAAATGTGATATAATACTTATTAAACATAACCTCTATGTACGAATGACATTTCTCAATATATTATTGTTTGATATATTTTTACTTAAGGAGTTAGTTTGAATTATGGAGAATAAGAAGGGCCTCTTGATAATAACTACAATATCGATGCTGATACTGCTTACAGTCGCCATATTATTTCCCAGGAAACCTGCTGAAGCTGAAAACATACAATATATAAATGCCATGGAAAAAATATCGGACACCCAGTTGGGCAAGCTTTCTCCCACAGCCCAGGTGGACATGTCTGTTTTTTTGGATACAGCAATACCCTATCTAACATTTGAACACGGAGAAGATGCAAGCAAGGTAGCTTTAAAACATGGATATGTAAAAAGTATTGGAAAAGAAGTATTAAGAAGGAACGATGCGCTGGACATTCTCTTCAAGATAACAGGAGTAAAACTTCCCAAAAATGCAGACTTGTTGGATATTGCCAAAAGACTTGAGATAATAACCGACAAGGACAAGTCGTTGCATGAAAACAACAAATTGTCTGCCAGCGAAGCCTGCTATCTTATAGTCAACACCAAAAAAGCATGGCATAACACACTTGAAAGCGACACAAGCAAGAAAGATATAGATGTATTAAATTTCTATTTCACTGCTTCTGATTTCATATTCTCCGAAGACGGCAGGATACTTTGGTACAATGACGAAGGCGGTGCATTGAATGCATTAAACACTCAGGACGGTTCCTTTTCAGTTATAACCAAACCGGAGGATCCAGAACTGGAAACCTATCCGGAAGGCAACAATACGAAGATTGTAAACATATATGACAACAATGGCGTTTTAAGAGCAGTCCAGGTTGAAGAGTATCTTAAACCCGGCTACATTGTGGACAAATATATTCTCTACAGGGCTAATGAAAATGATGAGTTTAAAAAAATTGTTGAGTTTGACCTGAGCACGAACAAACGATATGAGATTATCGGCTTCTCGGAAGACAACACTAAGCTTTTTGTTAAAACAAACTTTTATGACAACTACATAACCATCTATGAAATTGACCCCGGTTCGGAGTCAAGGCAGGTTGTGTATAAAAACAGGAATGCAGACATAGTGGACAGCGTAATTGCACACAGCATAGGCTTTGTCTCCACCGACATATTTCACCCTGTGACAAAGAAACTTCTTTCAACCATATATATTGATGACAAGCCCCGTCTGGTAACCCTGGACGATGAATTTGAAAAGATAATGGCAAATGTAAGGGAAGATTTTGATACCAATACTTTTCCAGTAACGGTCTCGTTCGACCTTAACTACATGGTGCTGATGCACAGAGACCACCGTGACCTTGGAACGTATTACCTTTACAACACAAAAACCAGGTCATCCAAGGTTTTGGCTTCTCCTCAAATAGATGCCGAATCCCTGGGAATAACCCTTCCAATATCCTTCAAGGCATCAGACGGAGAGACAATTTATGGCTATCTGACTTTACCAAAGGGAAAGAAGCCTGATAACCTTCCCTTGATGGTAAATGTGCACAGCGGTCCCTCATCAAGGTTTGGCTGGACACCTTCGGTGGAAACCATCTTGGCATCAGACGCAGGTTACGCAGTTCTGTCAGTAAACAGCAGGATATCCACCGGTTATGGAAATGAGTACATTGACTTTGCAGTAAAAGACCTTCTTTTGCCTCAGAAAGACATACGAGAGGCTGTGGACTGGGCAATAGAAACAGGAATTGCAGACAGTAAAAATATAAGCATAATGGGGCATTCCTACGGAGGATTCTCTGCCCTTTATCAGGCAGGAGTGTATCCCAGCATGTACAAGTCTGTAATTGCCATGATGGGTGTCTGGGATTGGACGGACTTAGGTAATGAGCTGGCCGAAGAAGAAGAACTTCCTGTTTGGTACAAGAGATTTGCACCCGTTCCTGAATCCGAACTAGCCACCGTATTGTCACCGTCAACTTATGTAGACAGAATCAAGATGCCCATATTTATAGTATACTCAGGCAAGGATGAGGTTGTTTATCCATCCCAGAACATAAGGGCGATACTTGAACTTTCAGCAAACGGCAATACTCCTGAAAGCCTTTATCTTACTGAAGAAGGTCATTTTCCGGAGAATATAAGCAGTCGCAAGATGATAATAAGTCACTTGAGTGAGTTTTTGAATAAAAATATTAATTGACGCAAGGGGTACGATAGTGTAGAAATGCAAAAAAGACTAAAAAACTTCAAATTCCTGCTATTAAGTTTTGTAGTAGGTACGATAGTTCTCATCTACATAGTTGTATATCTGCCTGTTCACAGTGAACTGGCCGTCATGTTTAATAAAACCTTTTGGCAATCTTCGCAGGATTATGGCTCAATGATAAACCATACCCTGGAAGACTGCATAAGGGATGCTGCGTATTTGTCCAGCAACCACACCATGCTTACTCAGATAGAAGACTACGAAGCAAATAACATATCCTTCGAAGCGTTAAAAGAACAACTACAACAGGTATATGGAAACTTTGCTATTAAAATTGACAGACTGACAAGTGCCGCAAGGTATCTTGGCAATTATGTTGTCTGCTCATACAATGACGGGACCAGTTATGATATTTCGCCAGACAATGATTTTCTTTTTAATGGCAACAACACCTACTTCAAGGTATATTCTCCAATTTACTCAAACAACAAGCAAATTGGTTTTGATATTATAATATTTGACATAACAGGTATGTTAAGAACCAGAACACATGTATCAAAAATAACAAGCCCTGAAGCAGTGAAGAAAATTGTTGACAACAAAACAATATATCAAACAAGTAACAAAACATTATATTATGACAGAAACGGAATCATATACACAGAAGAAATAACTGGTATGGAGTATTACCTCTATATAACAGCCGACAACGAGACTCTTTACAAGCCCTTAAGAAGTATTGCCATATACTTTTTCATTGGCCTTGCTGCATCCTTGTCGTTATTTGCCCTGCTTACAAACTTCCTTGTTGTAAAAAGGGCAGGAAGAATGATTGCCATTAGTGAAAAAAGAGGAGAAATGTACAAAAAAGATTCCATGCTGGATCCACTTTCAGGGGCGTATTCAAGACGATTCTTTGAGGAGTGGATTAAGAAGGAGTCAATAAGCAACTCTAAGGAAAATTTCCACTACACAATGGTGCTGCTTGACGTGGACCGTTTCAAGCAGATCAACGACTCCTGCGGACATTTAAGTGGAGACGAGGCAATAAAAATTGTGGGTTCGGCTTTGTTTTCCTGCGTCCGTACTACGGATTATGTTATTCGCTATGGAGGAGACGAGTTTATGCTTCTTTTGAATGAATGCAGCGAATCCCAAGCAGAGGACATCATGTACAGAGTTTGTGACAAATTAAGAAAAATTGATACTGTTCCGTTTGAAATATCGATTTCCTATGGGATTCAGGAAATCAAATCAAGAAATGACATATTAAAGGCCATGAATCAGGCAGATAAGAAAATGTACGAAGCGAAAAAGACAAAAAACATCTCATAGAAAAAACCATATCTCCAAGAGATACGGTTTTTTATTTATATCAAGTTTCGCCTCTTTCACGAGCCAGAGCCTCATCCCTGATTTCCTCCCTCATGCCTTCAAGGGCATGACGCCTTCTTTCATTCTTCTCTATAAGTGCCTGTTTCAGATTCTCATCGGAGGATTTTGCAATCAACTCATCAGCAAGCTCCATGTTCTGTATGGTTCTGTTAATGTTGTACTGGATTTTTTCCACATTATCGCTTCTGTCATCCGGTTTAGGCTTCTTTTTTGACATTTCATCCCCTCCTTTTACTTGTTCTTTTAATATTTTTTCAAGATGAATAGAAAAATATTTGTGAAAGATTATGTTAATAAAAAACCAGGAGGCAATACTCCTGGTTCTCCATTAATCCCTTTTTATTTTCCTTCTTGTCAATGATATTCCTCCAAATCCGGATATAATTGCTATATAAAAGCCGAAGTCATACCACCAGCCTGTATTTGCCACCTCATACACCCTTAAATCCTTGTTGAATATACCACCAATCAGAGATATTGGCGCAATCCAGCCATGCCATACTCCCCAGAAAAAGCCTGCCTTGTTTTCCTCATTATGCTTGCCATCTCCAGGAATGCAGCCTGCCAGCATCACCATTAGAATCAAGGACATCAAAACAATCAACACTATCTTTCTTTTCAAATTAATTCCCCTTTTCCATATGTTATCTAAACTGCTTGGGCGTATAACCCGTATATCTCTTAAAAATTTTGGTAAAGTAGCTTTGGCTCTCAAAGCCTGTAGCTATTGCAATATCTATAATTGAGTAATCGGTGTTTGAAAGAAGTCTTTTGCTTTCTTCCACTCTTATCATATTCAGATACTCCTTGAAAGTAGACCCGGTACATTCCTTGAACAGTGTTGAGAAATAGGAGGAACTCAAGTGTACAACTGAAGCAACCTCCTCAAGGGTAATCTGTCTCGAAAAGTTCTTTGTAATATATTTGATTGCATTCTTGATAACCTCGCTGTTCTTTGAAGGAATCTGATGGAACATGGCTTCTGTAAACTCAATAACCACTTCCTGCAGTCTGTAGCACAAATCTTCCAGATTGTTTATCTGCTGTATTGTTCTAAGGAAATAATTATTCATTTTTAGAATCCTGTCCGTGGCGGCTCCTCCTTCAATTGCAGCACGGGATAAAAGCGAGCTAAGTTCAACAGCTCTGGTCTTTATGGCGTCAAGATTGTTTCCTTCTGAGAAAAATACATATCCCAACAGGTCATTCAAAATACCCTTCGCATCCGCTATGTTGCCCAGTTTTACCTTTGTTATTAGTTCCTTTTCCTTTTCATAAGGATAGTTTGAACCTTCACTCTCGATATCCTTATACATCTGTATGGATTCGCCTATTCTCGCCTGCTGGTGTAACTTTATCTGCTTTATATTTGGCTTTTTCTTCTTTTCCGTAAGGTCATGGCACAAATAATTAAGGAGCCTTGCAGCATGGGTGACATGCGTAGGCGGCATTATTTTCACATTTGACAATTCATCATACATGTCAAATTGCGCATTCGTCGGTATATTGTATTTCTTCCCAATATCCTGTATCAATGTGGAATCAGGCTTGTCAAGCAAAAAGGGCCCTGCAAGTATTGAACCTACAACAGTTCCATTGTTCAAAAGAGGAAGTATTATATGATTAAGGTTGCCATTGCAGGTAAAGATATATGACTCTCCCAGATTTTTTGCGAGATCGCTTGCACGAGTGTAGGTTTTTTCGCACAAACCCTCAGGTTGATACTTTTTTATGGTCTTACAGTATCTGCATGTGTCTCCATAATACTTTACCCGAATCCCTTCCTTGTCAAGAAGGGCTATGGGAAGATCTATGCATATGTAAAAGGATTCAAGTATTTCGTTAACCTGCTCCCGGTCCACGAATTCGTAAATTGAATGGGTTGACATGCTTTCGTCCTCCAGTACATTTTAATGAATATATTATATCATAAAATATTACAAAAAAACTACATTCATAAAATCGTTATATAAATAAAAAAATAATACAAAAAGCCAGAATGCCCAAAGAATATAATATACTCTGCAAAGGTTAAGGTGATTTTATGAAAGACAAAATAGATCTGTACATAGTATCCGGTTTTTTGGGAAGTGGCAAGACCACCTTTCTGAAAAACATGCTTTTTAATTTTGATAAAAAGAAAACAGGAGTTCTTGTAAATGAGTTCGGAGCAGTAAATATTGACTCTGTACGTTTGTCCGGTGACACCATAAAAATGGTGGAGATAAACAACGGCTCCATATTCTGCAGCTGCTTAAAAGGCGATTTTATAAAAGCGCTCATAGCCTTTTCGAATGAGGACATTGAATACTTATTTATTGAAAACTCAGGTCTTGCAGACCCTTCAAACATGAGACAAATACTTAAGGAAATCAGCGAAAAGACAAACAAGACATACGAGTACAAAGGAGCCATATGTGTTGTTGATGCTACATCCTTTTTGAAACATGTAGCTGTTCTTCCTCCCGTTCAAAACCAGGTTGCCCATTCAAGCTTCATTGTTTTGAACAAAACCGACAGAGTTAACAAAGAGCAAATAACTGATGTTACGAATAAACTAAAGGAGATAAACCCTCATGCATACGTGTATGAGACCATCTATGCGGAAGTCCCTCTTTCCGTTTTGGATGAGAAGCTGACAGTTACAACCCATGAAGGAGAAACATCAAACAAGCCATGGAACAGAATAAGCACATATGCGCTTGAAACTGAGGAAGACGTATCCATTGAGGAATTAACCAGGTTTGTTGAAGAAATAAAGGATTTTGCATACAGAATAAAAGGTTATGTAAAGGATAAGAAAAAATGGATTTCAGTGGATGTTACCGAATTGGATGTCAGAATCAACGAAACATCTTTAACCAGAAGAGATATCCTAAAACATACAAGATTGGTTGTCATATCAAAAAGTACTGAGTGTATTTTAGATAAAATTAAAGAAACAACAAAAAATACAATGCCAACGAAAAGCATTGAGATATATGAAGGTTAGGAGAGTAGAAAATGAATAAAAAACAACTTGTGCTGGACAGCATACATAACAAGGAAACCGAAAGAGTGCCATGGGTGCCTTTTGTCGGATGCCATGCGGCAAGTCTGATTGGTGTAACCGCAGATGAATATTTCATTGATGCAGATTTGATTGTAAAGGGTGTTAAGAAAGCGTACGAGGAATATGATCCGGACGGTCTGCCAGTTCTTTTTGACCTGCAGGTGGAGGCGGAGGCTTTGGGCTGTGAACTGGTTTACGCCAAAGACAATCCACCTGCAGTAAGGACTCACGTCCTGGAAGAAGGCAAAGAACTGTCCGATCTAAAAATTCCTACAGAGAAGGATGGCAGATTTCCCATCGTATTGGACGCAACAAGGAGAATAGTAAAGGAACTGGGGGACAAGATAGCTCTTTACGGCCTTGTGACAGGACCATTCACACTGGCTCTTCACTTGAAAGGCACGGATATCTTCTACGACATGCTGGATGATCCGGATGAAGTTCATGCCGTAATGGAATTCTGTAAAGAAGTGTGCATCAAAACTTCTAAAATGTATATGGATGCAGGCGTTGACATTATAGCTTTGGTTGATCCCATGACCAGTCAGATTTCTTCCGATAGCTTTGAGGAATTTGTATCTCCATACGCAACGGAAATATTTGACTTTGTAAGACAGTCAGGCAAAAGCTCCAGCTTCTTTGTGTGCGGAAATGCAAAAAGGAACATAGAAGCAATGTGCAAAACAAAGCCTGACAACGTATCAATAGATGAAAACATTCCTCTTGACTATGTAATAGACATTTGCAAATCCTATGGAATATCCGTTGGTGGAAACATAAAACTTACACTGACCATGCTTTTTGGAACACCAATGGATAATGTAAATGATGCAAGAACATGCATGGAAATAGGCGGTAAGAAAGGATACATTCTTTCACCTGGATGCGATATGCCTTTTGCTACCCCTCCTGAGAATGTAAAGGCAATAACCAGCTATGTCCATGGAAACATCACCGAAATATTTGAAGATGAGGATGTTATGGAGGGCGTGGATTACGTTCTGCCTGATTATGAGAAGGAGGATAAGGTTATAATTGATGTAATAACGCTAGACTCGGAAAGCTGCGCTCCCTGCCAGTACACCATGGAAGCAGTCATACTTGCTGCAGAACCGATAAAAGACAAGGTGAAAATAATA
>DUPL01000139.1 GCA_012838385.1 Clostridiaceae bacterium | reverse complement strand
TGTTTGGAAGCGGTGAAAAGATGGCGAATGAAATAAGGGAAAGAATAAAGTATGAACTCGGGATTACCGTCTCTGTCGGAGTATCATACAACAAGGTGTTTGCAAAACTGGGTTCTGATATGAAAAAGCCTGATGCCACAACAGTTATTACAAAAGAAAATTTTATGAAAAAGGTGTGGCCTCTCCCTGTTTCGGATCTTTTGTTTGTAGGCTCTTCAACGAAGCGAAAATTAAATCTGTATTCAATAAAAACAATAGGTGACCTTGCAACCTGTGATACAAAGCTTTTATTGAGCCTTCTCGGAAAGAACGGCATCATGCTTCAAAACTTTGCAAACGGTCATGAATACGCAGACGATGTTCCACATTTACAGGAACCCCCTATTAGAAGCATAGGAAACAGCACAACTACTCCAAGGGATTTGATAACGGACGATGATGTCAGAATTGTTCTTTATGTCCTATGCGAAAGCGTTGCAGGCAGAATGCGGGATCACGACTTTGCATGCAGGACCGTACAGATATATATTCGAAACAAGGATTTAAGGAGTTGTTTGCGTCAGGGACCATTGGACTTCCCCACGCAAAACTCCTACATGCTTTTTGACAAGGCTTTCAGCCTTTACAAACAGCATCACAACGGAGACCCCATCAGATCCATTGGCGTGAGGGCATGCAATCTGTTTGTGCAAAGCCATGTGCAGCTTTCCTTCTATCCGGACGTGGCACAAAACGAAAGACGCTACCAACTTGAATGTGCAATTGACAAAATACGCAACCGCTTCGGAAGAAACATACTGACAAGAGGCGTAATGCTCACACAAAGAAAGCTGTCTTCTTTTGATCCGACTTCAAATACTTTTGGAGGAAAGGTGTCGACACATGAAGGTTAAAAAGGTTTTTGTCGAAGTTATTGCAAAATTCGATCCTGATGGAGTTGTTACACCCCTGGCTATCATTTGGGAGGATGGAAGAAGGTTTGAAATCGACAGGGTCCTTGATATGAGAAGAGCCGCCAGTCTGAAAGCTGGCGGCATAGGAATACGATATACTTGTAGAATTAGAAACAAGGAAACATACCTTTACTACGAAGGACCAAACTGGTTTGTGGAGCAGGTCATTTCCTAAATCCACTCCACAATCTCATCTAGAGATTTCCTTCGTTTTTCTTTAACTTCTTCCTTTTCGGGATATCCTATGGGTATGAGGGCTATTGCTTCCATGTGGACAGGCAAATTCAATATTTCATGACATAATTTTGCATCAAAGGCACAAACCCAGCATGTGCCAAGGCCCACATCGCTGGCTGCCAGAGTCAGGTGGTCCACGCTAATTGCTACATCGACATCCACATGGTCTTTTCCATCCGCCCTTTTCCAGGAGCTTTGTCTGTCTCCCACCGCCACAATCACACAAGGAGCTTTCTTGAACCATTCCCTGGGATAAGCCTGGTGGATTTTTGAAAGCATGTCCTTGTCAGTAACAACATAGAACTTAACCGGCTGCAGATTGCAGGCAGAAGGCGCATATCTTGCAGCTTCAACAACGTATTCAAGTTTTTCCCTTTCAATCTCTTTGTTTAAAAAACTTCTCAAAGAATATCTTTTCCTTGCCAAATCGAGAAACATATTAAAACCCCCTTCTTTTTTACATTATATGGCCAGACACTACCTTTGTCAAAAAGGTATATTTTCAGAGTACGGGTTTAAAATAAAATGGGAGGAGATGAAACCATGAAAAGAATAATAAACCTTATATTGATAATCTCGACATTATCAAGTTTGTTTGTTAATGCAACGCAAAATAAAGAGCAGGTAAACAAACAGCTTGTTCAAAACATACTCAATACAGCTTACTCGCATCTTAAGACTTGCGAGCAGGAGTACAAGGCAGTTTCAGAAAAGTTCAACAGGGAAAAACCCTTTATCAAATTACAAAGACGACTGGAGCCTTGCATGGACATGCTTAATCAGTTATACAAGGAATACGGTCTAAAACCACCCAGAATAGCTGTGAGTACAAAGGCTCCGGACAGCCTTGACGAATATTATAAATTTGCACTTGAAAAAGAAAAGAACATGCTGGAAACCTACAGAGGTTTTCTAAAAGAAGAAATGCCCCAGGATGTAAGGAGTGCAGTTCACAAACTGATGGAATTGTCTGCGAACAATGCAAAAGTATACAGGTTCATCCTTGAGGCAAAAAACAAGTTAAACAAAGCTAGAAGCTAGGAATCCTTCAGACTTGATCCAAGAAGCTGCATGTCGTTTCCTGACGGCTTCTGGAATATACGAAGTTCAAAAGTATCAACCACTGAAAATATATGGTCAAAGATATCAGCCTGCACATTCTCGTAAGTAACCCATTGGGTATTGTCGACAAAGGCATAAATCTCAAGAGGCAGTCCCCTGTCATCGGGAGAAAGCTGCCTGACCATCCTTATAAGTCCCTTGTGAACTCTGGGATGGTTCTCCAAATAATACTCAATATACTTTCTGAAAGTACCTATGTTGGTTAAATGCCTTCCATTTACCAGCAGGCTGGTATCTATAGCATGCTCCTCGTTATACTCCTCAATCTCTTTTTCCTTGTTTTCAATATATTCTGTCAACAGCTGAATCTTTTTAAACCTTTCAAGCATTTCGGGAGTACAGAACTTTATACTGGTCACGTCAATATATATTGCCCTCTTGATACGTCTTCCACCTGTTTCATGCATGCCCCTCCAGTTCTTGAAGGAATCAGAAACAAGAGCGTATGCAGGTATGGTGGTTATGGTCTTGTCCCAGTTTCTAACCTTGACCGTATTCAAAGTTATTTCAATAACATCACCATCCGCTCCATATTTAGGCATCTCTATCCAATCGCCAATTCTGAGCATGTCATTTGTAGTGAGCTGAACACCTGCAACAAAACCCATGATGGAGTCCTTGAAAACAAGAGTGGTAATCGCTGTCAAAGCACCGATACTGCTAAGTAGTATCCAGGGACTCTTGTCAAGTATTACGGAAATCACAAGGACGCCCATTATGATATAAACAACAATCTTGATGATTTGCAAAAATCCTTTAATTGGTCTTGCCTTGGATACTGGAAATGTCATGTAAATGTCGTTTGCAGCATCAAGAACGGCAGATAAAACAAAGGCTACATTCAAGTATACGAAAGATAAAGCCGCCCTTTCAATCACAACCCTGATTTCAGGAATTATTGGCGCAGATACATATATAATTATCGCAGGCACTAGTCTTGCCAACTTGGTAAAAACTTTTCTTTTCAAAAACGCATCGTCCCAGGATGACTTTGTCTTGTTAATATACATGCTCAGCAGCTTCAGTACAACTTTTGTTGTTATGAGATAGGCAATAATACAAACAGCAAGTATGCTGACAACCTTGAGTCCTTGTACCAACACGGCAACAAGAACCTTGCTTTCTGTCAATCTGGTCCATATGTCATTAATATATTTCAAAGTAACCCCTCCCTGAGATTATATGATAATGTTTCCACGCATACACTTGTATTATAACAGGATATTAAAAGAGAGGGAAATTTAATGCAGATTTTTTATACTGTCAGGAAAGGTGACAC
>DUPL01000138.1 GCA_012838385.1 Clostridiaceae bacterium | reverse complement strand
TTTGTTTATCCATATGGGACTGGTCCATGCAAACCTTCCATCTACAAGTTCAACACGAAGATAATATATATCCGTATCGTTGACTTTGTCATAATCATAGACAAGTTTTTTATAGGTGTGTGTATTGCTGAATCCAAGGAAGTACATGTAGTCTTCAAGGTTCTTAACAAGCGTTATTCTCTTAATTTCCGCATCCGCATCCACTTTAAAGTAAATATGTCTTTCACCCATTGAATCAAACTCTTCACCCATATAGTGGCCGTTAATCCTGAAATCAACATATATCCTTCCACCCATAAAACCATAGCAGCGTCTTGCCTTTAGTGCTTCAAAAATGGCTGAAACAGAGTTCTCCTTAGCCAGCACTCCTGTCAACCCAGGGTATTTGTATGTTAAATTGGCATGAGCATTTTCTGTAATCAAACCAGGAGTACCATGATGGTCGTCAGACCCACAGATGCAGCCCATTCTGGCACCCTTCCTCAAAGCATCCTGCCAGAACCCGCCTCTCGTACCAATTCTGACAGGATAAGGGTTGTCAAAATACTCATCCGCTCCCCATCTTGAATATACTTCAATCAAAGGGGTCATAAGTTCATTAGGAATGCTGTAAAAATCAGTACCTGAGTCAAGAAAACTGGTGGTGTGAGGAACAAGAATTATGTCATCCCGTCTCAGCAAATCCAATAATTCTTCTCTAGTTATCTCACCGTCAGTTTCTCCTCTGAACAATTCACCATCATGAGAATTATAGTAGATTACAAGATTGTTGTACCAAGGGTATGAATCTCTTTCATATCCAAGAATGGTTGTAAACTCGCCAGGTTTGTAGTACTCCTTTACTTTCTGTTTTGTAATCTCCCATTTCTTTCCCCACAGCTCACTCGAAAATACTCCGCCGTGGTCGTGGTCTGTTATGGCTGCAAAGTCCAACTTTGCCACATCTCTTGCTGTTCTGAAATATGAATCGATATCTGGAATTGCATCAGATAAATTCGTATGTCCATGCATCTCTCCGATAAAAATACTATACTCCATTTCTCTTGGATAATCCCTTTCTTCAACTTCCTTCATGAGTTTTATAGTATCTTTACCATATTTACCACTGCCATATACAATTCTTGTATACTCAATATCCCTAAGCGGAGTATCATATCTCCTTGCAATATACTTGTCCTTGCTCATGCCAGCCTCCTATCTTTGTTCTTATGATAATTATACAATATCCAATATGAGAATCAATGCATTTAAGCAAAAATAAAGCCCTGGTTTATTAGGGCTGAATAGTAGGTCTGTTACCGACTTTCACAGATATAGGTTTAATCACTACTACGACTTCGTCCGCATACTGCACCCTGATTCTGCCTATGGCTTCCGTTTTGGTGCAGAACCTACAGCTTATCTTCCCATTAGCTAGGTGATAGGTTTTCTTTCAAACCATCGGCTAGCCAGCATGCCCCGCAAACCAAAATAGGCTGCCTTTGCAGCCTATTTTATACTAATATTTCTTCTTTTTAATGAGCACGGATATAAATGCCATTGCAGCATAACCAATCAGCGAAACATCACCGGTTGAAGGTATTGTTTCTGGCTCATCAGCCACAATCGGGACGTAGTATATACCACTCTCATTTTCTTCAAAGAAGATACTGCCAGTCATATATCTCTTGTCGGCAGCGGAGTAGTTTGCATTAGTTCCGTATTCAATCAAACCTTCACCGACAGGCTCTTCATGGTTGCCTACAACGAGATATTCTCCACCAGTATACTCTAGATAGAACAGATACTGGCCTTTTTCCTGCTTATTAAACCTTATAAGATACCAGTTGTTCCCAATGCATGACAGATCGCCAGTTGCTGCAGGCTCACTCTGTAATGTTTTTTCAATGTTCTTATCATATTTGAATAGTTTCCATGTAGCATATGATTCCTCAGTGTCGTGACCAAAGAGGAAGATGTTGATTCCCATAAAAGATGAATTTGCATTAAATTTTGTCCAGAAGTATCCAGGTTCACCCTCAGGATGCTGGTTAATCCATGTTCCTACATGAAAATCCCCAGTCTTGGAAAACCAAGCTTCAACCGGGAAGCCTACATCGTCAATTCTTTTACCCAGGTTTTCTCCATATTCACTGTTTGCGTAAGCCTCTGCATCAGCCTGTGTTTTGAAGAATCCAAACCCAGCTACATATGCCAAAGTATCGGTGGAAGGTGCATCTTCAAACACATCAAATCTCAAGTAGCCGACGTTACCCTTGCCTTCCATGTTGATAAATATCCACTGCCAGTCTGTGGATTCGGTATAGTCGAATTTTACACTTTTCCCACCAACAGCTGCTAACCCTTTCTCGTTATAATAGATCTCGCCTTTAATGGTCTGGTCATATGTCTTCATAACCTTGAATGCAAGAACTTTGTATGTATTGGTATCTACATTTTCAACCATTTTAATCTCAATACCAGGGTCTGCTACACCGGTGAAACCCAATTTGAGCACATCTCCTGCAACAACAGCTGTTGTGTTGTGGCCTTTAAAAGGAATCTCAGCATTTTTCACTTCACCTTTGGAGAAATATACAGGCTTATCATGCATGGCATCGCTGGCATTTGCCGAGAAGCTGAACAATGACAAAACAAGCACACACGCCAATACAACTACTACAAACTTTTTAAACATTATATAACCCCCTTTATACATTGTAATTGTATTATATATTTTTTGTAACAATAAATAATTACATCTAAAAATCCAATGTAACAAAAACCCCCTCACCACAAGACAATTCCACAGTATAGGTTGTCTCAAGCGATTCATTCGCATATCCATTCTTGTAAACGCAAAGCTTCTTACACGGAACTGTTTCAAACGAAACAACAACACTTTCGTTTTTCCAAAGGTCCGTCATATTGACCAACGTAAATGCAACACCATTTCCGTTCGCTTTCTCAAAACACCCAACAAGTAGCGGTTTATCGCAATTTAATTTTCTTATGTATTTGAAATCGGTATACTGATTTTCAAAATGCATATATGGTAGTTCTGAATCTTCATTAACCAGAAAGGCACCCAGATGGTTGTGACTCATGTACGTGTCGGAAAGCCTGTGTATTTCGTAATTTACTTCCCTTGCATTGTACCATGTATCTGTTTTTTCCCCTTTTATAGAAATCATTGCACCTGAAAAAACATCAATGCTGCCAGGTCTTTTAACAGGCAGGCAGTAACAAAAATGTGTTATTGATTTTGCTCCAAATGACAAACAGCAATACATCTGCCATCTAAGGTCTATTTTGTCTGGTATTCGTACACTTTCATGAAAACTAATAGACTGAATGATTATCCACATGTCTAGGTTGTTTTTCCTGCATGCTTCCGAAACAATACTCAGATTTTGTAAATAGTCTTTGTAAGTCAGCTTTTTGTACTCATGCCCAATATAACAGGGATAAATATTCACACACAATACCTTTTCAATGCAATTATCCGCAAATGTATTTATATATTGTCTATAATCATCAATTCCCATTTGTTTTCCTGATGCATACATTGGATACAACACAACAAAAGGAATTTTATCATGGAGTTTTTTGCTGTAACTTTCTATACGTTTGCCAATAACCCCAAGATCATGGTACATTGGATACTCAATAATCATATTACCGAGAAAAGCACTACTACTCATATAGTCATCTATTCTTAGCTTTTCACCTTTAAACAGACTGTTATCAACCAATATGCATTCTATACCATATAAATAACTATACTTAAGAATAAACTCCCTTTCCAAAGAATAGTCATAGCCTACAAAAATGAGGTTAATTCCTGCCCTTGCTATATCCCTTATAAATTCATCACTCAAGTATTTAGCATCTATGGCATACCATGCACCTATTCTAAATTTTTCTAAAGAATTTGAATAAATGATCGGGTAAGGGTCTTTGAGTTTGGGTTTACCAAACTTATCCCTGTACTCTTTTGGAGAACAACCGGTAATAAGTTTAAAGCTCCTTCCAAAAGGTGACACATTAGCATAACCTACACGACTTGCTATTTCGCATATTGTCAAATCCGTCCTTTTTAAAAGGAGTTGGGCCATTTTAATTCGCACATTGGTAAGATAGGATTTGGGCGAGACACCCATCGCTTCGTTAAACTTGCGTCTGAATCCAGCCGGACTCAAATAGCATATACTTGCAAGTTCATCAATTTTAATCTCTTTATTGTATTGATTTTCAATAGTTTTAATTGCGGGTTTAATAACATCTGGGACATTAGAATTACCGCTTATCACAGAGTGCTTGGTTGTAGGAGTAAATTTTTTTAGCTCCAGAAATAGTTCGCACATATGAAGCGCAACAAAATCAATCTTATATTCAAGTTTGTCAGATGACGCACTCAATATCTTTTTTATTATATCCTTAATATGGTTGTACTTACTACCGCTTATAATTATTGAATTATCGTAGCTTTCCTTCAGAAGCTTGTATGCATACTCAGCATTAATCAAGGAAGATTCTCCAAAAAGCCTGTAAACATCTGTTTCCATGCATACCCATTTGGTATGAGGTTCATATGCATAAAGCTTATACTTTTGATTTGGAAATATAATCATTGCATTGTCTTCTCTGAAATTTTGGCTACCATAATCACTGTATAAAACACCACTGCCGGAAATACAGATTCCCAGCTTCAAGCTGTTATCGAAATCCCTTCCGGCAGGCCACAATGCATTTAGAATACATTCTAAGTTATTCTCAGGTAATTTTTCATTTACTATCTCCGTATATATTCTAAGAAAATTGGAATTCTTCATATATACAAAACCCCGATAAGTATTTTAATCTATAATATATCTATCGAAAACAGGCCATGATACATCCGCATAAAACCTGTGTCCCCCATCCCCAATAATAAGCTGACAATTATCTTCCGCTCCTGCCGCCTTGTATATTTTTTTGACAGTTTCGAACCCTCTTTTTACACCTTCAATAGGAAAAATCTCATCATCCTTACCAGCAACAATTATTAATGGCCTTGGAGCAATCAAAATCGAAAGATCGTGCATTTCCATATACTCAAG
>DUPL01000137.1 GCA_012838385.1 Clostridiaceae bacterium | reverse complement strand
GAAATGGGTTTCAAGCAGATATCCGTGGAGCCTGTTGTTGCTCCTGATGGTTCAGGTTACGAGCTAAAGGAGGAGCATTTGCCAATCTTGTTCAAAGAGTATGAGAAGCTTGCAAAATACTATGCGGAAAAGTGGCAGACGGACGACTGGTTCAACTTTTTTCATTTTATGATTGACTTGACACAAGGACCTTGCGTTGCAAAAAGGGTAAGGGGTTGTGGAGCTGGCAGCGAGTATGTTGCCGTAACACCGGAAGGGGATATATATCCTTGCCATCAGTTTGTTGGACAGACTGAATTTATTATAGGTAATGTATATGGCAACGAGCTTGATTATGAGCTGATGGATACTTTCAAAGAGAAGAATGTGTTTACGAAGAAGTCGTGCATGGACTGCTGGGCGAGATATTACTGCAGCGGTGGTTGTCATGCGAATAGTTGGAATTTGAACAAGGATTTGGATATACCTTACGAACTAGGCTGTGAATTGCAGAAGAAAAGAATAGAATGCGCCATATGGGCAAAAGCCATGGAGTAGTGTTACTCTCTGGCTTCTCCCATTTTGACAAACTCAACTATTACTGCTACAATTGCAGCGAGCAAAAGCATGCCTGTTCCACTTTTTATTATGTACTTGGCGGTATTGAATATTGTGGGGGTTGCATTTCCTCCTATGTACAAGTAAAGCATAATACATATGCCAATGATGGAACATAGAATGCTTGTCCAGATTCCTGCGCTTAATGCGCTGGCGGAAATCTGTGATAGCTGTTTGAATAATTGTATAAAGCTTTTGTCAAGCCTTTTGAATTTATTTATCATATTAATCACCTGCAAAATTTATTCTTGTAGATACATTTTAGCAAAATTACAAGCAATAACTCAATGATTAAATATTGGTAAGTAATAAAAAAAGGTTTTTTGATGCCGATGTCGTATTATATAATTGCAGGCTGTTATTGCCATGGCTTATAGCCAAGGCGGAAAGCCGTAATGGACAGGGGTGTACATATAGTTGATACCTGAATCACAAGTTGAAGATATAATCAGCAGAAATGACCTTGTTGACGTGATTAACGAGTATACGCACCTTGCTCGCAGGGGTAGCGGATACATGGGGCTTTGCCCTTTTCATAGGGAAAAGACACCGTCCTTTTCCGTGCATGAAGGAAAACAGATTTTCAAATGTTTTGGTTGCGGAAAAGGAGGAAATGTTGTACATTTCATAATGCTGGCTGAGGGATTGGATTACAGATCAGCATTGGAGTTTCTGGCAAACAGGGTGGGTATTGAAATTGAGACCACTAGAAGCCGTGGAAGCAGTACAACGAAGCTTAGGCAGGACATTATGTCTGTAAACAAGGAGGCTGCAAGATTTTTCTTCAGAAACCTGATTGACAATAAAATTGCGCAGAAATATTGCGTTGATAGAGGAATTGATGTAAAGACAATAAAGAAGTTTGGCATTGGTTTTGCACCTGATGCCTGGAGTGCTTTGAGGGAACATTTAAAGGCACAGGGAGTAAGCGATGAGCTTCTACTGAAAGCAGGGTTAATCTTGCAGGGTAAGGAAAACAGTACATATGACAGATTCAGAAACCGTCTTATGTTTCCTATTTTCGATGTTCTGGGTAACGTGATTGCTTTTGGTGGACGAGTTCTGGATGATTCAATGCCAAAGTATTTGAATTCTCCCGAAACCGTACTTTATACCAAAGGCAACCATTTGTATGCCTTGAATTTTGCAAGAAAAAGTGAAAGTAAAAGGGTTTTCATTGTTGAAGGATATATGGATTGCATAGCTCTTAATCAACGGGGAATAACATATTCAGTTGCTTCGCTTGGTACGGCTCTGACCGATAATCAGGCAAAACTATTGAAAAAGTACTTTGATGAAGTGATAATAAGTTATGATGCGGATACTGCAGGTCAAAACGCAACCATAAGAGGTATGGAAATACTGCAAAAGCACGGTTTCAGGGTAAAAGTTCTGGAATTGCCAAAAGGAGACGACCCGGACGACTATATTAGAAAGTATGGAAGGGACAAGTTCTTTGAACTGGCAGATGGTGCGAAAACTTTTGTTGAGTACCAGGTATCCCTGATTGAGGGAAGATGGTCTCCCAAACAACTGGACACGAGAATTGAGTTTGTAAAAGAAGTTGTTGAACTGTTGGCAAAAATTGAAAATCGGGTAGAAAGAGACATGTATAGTAAATGGGTTTCGAGGGAATATGACTTATCGGAAGAAACTCTTCAGATGCAGGTTGAAAACCGAATAAAAGGACAGAAAGTAAATCTTGACAATCTTTATGTTATTAAACGTGCTGCTGTGAGGGCGGACACGAAAGCAATGGAGTTAAAGGATGAGAATCTGACAAAACGTGACAGAAATGAGAAAATGCTCATTCTGTTGATGAGTGAAGAGGTTCAAGTTCTTAGAAGAGTGAGGAAGGAAATAAATAGCGACCTGTTTACCGAAAAAAACAGAAGATTGTATGAAAGTCTTCTAAAAAGAGAGGAACGGGGAGAATCGATTGGTAGCGAGTCTGTATTGAGGGATGCTGATATTGAGGATGCGGCTGTTATTTCCGAAATACTTTCCGAATGGTTAACTCCTCCAGATATATATAAAGCGTGTAAGGAGATTATAATAAAACTGAGGAATGCAAAATACGAGGAAAGATTGGCAGAAATATATGAAGTTTTGAAAGATGAAAATTTGGATATGGAAGAAAAAATCAAACTAACAAATGAAATAAAGAAAATATTAGAGGAGAAGAGGGCTGATATATGAAAAAAGACGTAATCAATGAGAATAATGAGGCGGACATCTTGGATATGGAGCCGGAAGATCTGGAAAAAATAGAAGATATTGATTTGCTTGACGAGGACATAGATTTGGATAAGGATTACGATGAGGATGATTCATACAAGGAAGATGATGATAGACATGCCCAAACCATTGTGTTCAATGATGAAATCGTCAAGTCCATCCTGGAGAAAGGAAAAGGCAAGGGTGTACTCACCATTGACGAGATTAATGCTGCGCTTGAGGATATTGAAATCGAGCCTGAGATTATTGAAAGGGTGTATCAGGCTGCGGAACAAATGGGCATTAACATAATAGAGGATGAGTCAGAGGAAGAAGACTTGGGAGAGGACCTGGAAGCCAGCGTAGAAGGTATTGGCCTTGAGGACCATGTCAGAATGTATTTGAGGGAAATTGGTAAGGTGCCTCTTTTGACTGCGGAAGAGGAAGTTGAACTTGCTCACAGAATCGAAATGGGAGACGAAGAGGCTAAAAGGCGTCTTAATGAAGCTAACCTGAGGCTTGTTGTCAGCATAGCAAAACGCTATGTGGGAAGAGGCATGCAGTTTTTGGATTTGATTCAGGAAGGAAATCTGGGTCTTTTGAAGGCAGTGGAAAAGTTTGACTACAGAAAAGGATTTAAATTCAGTACTTACGCAACCTGGTGGATAAGACAAGCCATAACGAGGGCCATTGCGGACCAGGCGAGAACAATAAGAATTCCAGTCCACATGGTGGAGACAATAAACAAGCTCCTGAGGGTGTCAAAGCAACTTTCTCAGGAACTTGGAAAGGATCCTACACCGGAGCAGATAGCAGAGGAAATGGAAATGCCTGTTGAGAAGGTAAGAGAAATTATGAAGATAAGCCAGGAGCCTGTATCTCTTGAAACTCCTGTTGGCGAGGAAGAGGACAGCCATATTGGCGACTTTATTGCCGATGAGAATGCTCCAGCTCCTTCGGAGAGAGCTGCGTACACATTGCTAAAGGAGCAGCTGCTTGAGGTGTTGGAAACTCTTACACCAAGAGAGCAAAAGGTTCTAAAACTTAGATTTGGTCTTGAAGATGGACGAGCCAGGACTCTTGAGGAAGTGGGCAAGGAGTTTAACGTGACCAGAGAGAGAATAAGACAGATTGAGGCAAAGGCTTTGAGAAAGCTCAGACATCCAAGCCGCAGCAAGAAACTTAGAGACTATATAGATTAATAACCGGTTGTATGTTTATACATATGACTGTTTGGGGTGGAAGGAATATCCTTTCGCCTTTTTTGTATGGACCTGTTGTAGATTAACAGGTTGCCTTTTTTTGATATCTGTTTGACTACCCCGAGATGTCGAAGAATATTCAAGGTCAATCTTGCATTCTTGATACTCGTATGTGCCTCTTTTGCAAAATCCTTTGAAGAAAAATCTTCTGCCAAGGAATCTGGTACCAGTTTACAATAGTCTTCTTTAGAAGCGATCATCATGCTTTCGTGTACGTTTGTCACAATACGGTCATGGCATGTTGAACCTTTCTTTTTGTCATAGCTCCATCCGTTCAAGAGTCTATACTCATCCACGTCAAGGAGGATAGGCATGATTTTCATATTTGAATTATCCAATAGATCTTTAATAGCATAAAGCTCTGAAAAAACATCGTACCATGTGCATTTCTTAGGTGATTTTCTTCCTTTTGAAACTTCATTGCTGGTGGTATCAATCCAGTATATTGTTTTTGTCTTAATCAAAGGCAGAACAATTGTGACAACATGCTCAGGTAAAAGGACATGTAGTTTTTTTCTGAGCCTGAATAATTGTTTTGTCTGGATTTCGTAAACTCCTTCTTCGTTCAATATGTCAACATAGTATGGCCCTATTTTAACTTCATGATTGTTTTTGTTGCTGTCTATGTAGTTCTTTAGAAATGCGTGCATACTTTTTTCGCCCAGTGTACCGATTGTATTTATATCCTGAATGTTAATTACCCCTTTTTGCTTTTAGTCTAACATACAATTAAAACATTGACAATTTGTTAATTTAATATTATATTTTTAATTAACAAATATAGAAAGAGAGATGGTATTTATGAACAAGAGAGTATTCTACATCGTTTTTATTTTACTGTTTGTTCTAATATTGTCATTGACAGCGTGTCAGTCGGGCGGTGAAAAGGACGCTCCGACTCCAACTCCTACAGAGGAAGCGGAAAGGACGCCAACACCTACTCCTCCGCCAACGGCAACACCAGCACCAACGCCAAGACCGCTATCTGAAGAGCAAAAAGGTATTCCACAGGAAGAGTCTGAGGAGATTTTTAAAGATGAGTTCAAGGACGACAAAATCAGCATTGATGCGTTTACAAGAGGTGGTCAGGCAGACTTTTATGCAGTTATTGACGAACAGTTGTATTTGAGCTATGACGGTTATGAGTTTGTTGATGCATGGGATACATATGCTCCTGATTGGTATTTGACGGTTGGAGATACCCACAGTCAGTATGAGATTTATATTGATATGCAGACTACTTTTGAAAGAGATGATCAGTGGATGGCATGTTTCCTGGGTGTTAGAACACAGTATAACAGTGGCGAACACGGTATTCCAACAGCCCCCTCTTCAGGATTCTGGGTTGCAATTTGCAAGGACAGAGCTACTATTTATCCAGGAACAGCAAATCAATGGGCTGCCGGACTTGTTCAAATCCAGTTGCCAGAAAGTGCAGAAACCATGCATACATATATTATAGTTGATGACGGCCAATGTGTGTATTACTATATGGTATTGTCAAGTGGCGAAAGACATTTGCTGTTGAAAGCCGATATATCCGGAGAAACAACAGTTATTACTGATGCAAATGGAGAAGAACTACTCCAATGCGACAACATGATTCAGGATAATACTGGTGGATACTTTAGAATATTCAACCACATGGGTAACACAATAGTTGACAAGGTAGTTATAAAAGGGTATAGGTAATAAATCAGGGAGATGAAAAATCATCTCCCTAAATTATTTCTTGTTGCTTTTTTAACAGAATTCTTTGCTGTTTCAAGTTGTTCTTTTGATAGTATGTCGGTTTCCAGAACATCTATATCCCTGTTTGTAAATGTACAGAACCAGGTCAGTGCTGCAATATATCTGCCAAAAGGTATCGAGAGGTGAAATCCGTCTCTCGTTAGGTTTTTATACTTATTTCTTGCATGTTGGATTGCAATACCTGTTGGGATTACAAAGCTAATGCTTTTATTAGGTACAATTACATCTAGTGCAGCTTTCACTATCGAATTATACATTTCTGTCTGAGAGCCGTTGTATCTTGCAAAGTCCGGATGCGTAGAGTCTTCATCATATGCCCAGGTAAGATTCCACGCAAGAACTGCATTCTTTTTTATAATGTGTTTATTAATGTAGTTTATTAACATATCGAGATAGGGATAAAAGGTATCCTTGTCTCCGCTAAACCCGCTTCTTTGCTGGAGGGTGATTATGTCCCATTCCTCATCCTGCAAGCCTTTAAGAAGAGTTGCGTTTGTTGATACAACTTCCATGTCTCCATTGCTTTCTTTAGAAAACTTTGTATATAGATAAACTGGCTTGTTTTCCAAAGCAAAATTCACATGCATATCGAGACTACATCCACCCACAACAAGGTTTCCTATAACGATTTCATCGTAGTCTTTATCATGACCTGTTTCTTTAAAGATTTGATAAAGATATTCCACGCTGTCTTCGCTGAAACTGTTTCCAACTGCAAGAACTCTAAGTGTACTGTTCATCTGCATGTTCAATAATCCTTTCAATTATCCAAGTTCAATAAATTTGCCTTCACCGGGTTTCAAGCTAAGTTTTATTGAATTTGACTTCTTCATTTGTTCCAGACCTCCTGCACCCCAAACCTTGAAATCTGATTTGGTGTTTAGTTTCAGAGTCAGAGTATTGTCCTGTTTGTAATCAAAGTTCATGACATAAAGACCAGTCTTTCCGTCTTTTTCGAAAAGACCTGTAAGAATCATGCCCTCAGAGTCGATTTTCTCAAGTTCCTTGTATGTACCAAATCTCAAATTCTCCCTTATTGCATTGACATGTCTTTCGTCCATGTTGTGGGTTACAAATCCTACATGGTCGTAATTCAGGAAGACGCCTTTCATTTTCTTAAGGTCCTGATTCTGCTTCTGAACTCTGTAATATATGTCGGTCTTTTCGCCGTGGTATGTCAGCATTCCTTCGAATACTCCTTCGACTCCAGACTGGTCGGAAGGCTGACAGTACAGAAAATATGAATAGCTCTTTAGTCCGAATATGAGGTGGAGATGGCATACGAATCTAAGTTCATCATCATTTGGAATTCTAGTGCCTGCCCAGCTGCTGTTCTGAACAAATCCCCAGGTGTCCACATTGTATTTCATGCCTACGTTTCTGACATCGCTCAGATTGTCCAGCATTATGAGTATTCTGTTGAAGTCCGCGTTACTGTCGGCCATGAAAGGGTAGTGGTCAAAAGACAGAATGTCGGGTCTTACCTTTTCCATGTATTGATCCAGGTAGTTGTAGTAAACGGTGTTTCCATCGGATGCCTTTGTGCCAAGAGCCCAGTCGGGAGCATAGTTTGGAAACATGTTGCACATTATGATTTTGTCTTCTGACACAATTGCCTTGATATCATCCCTCAACTTTGCAAGACTATCAAAGGCGGCTCCTCCAGGCTCATCAGCCATGTTGTAGCCGTAAACTGCGGGATGGTCCTTTGTTGCCTCGACAATGTTCATGCTTTTCCTATAGTTGTCGGGTAATAGCGAAACCATCATTTTAATGCCGTTTTTCTCAGCGGCATCCAGTGCTCTCATAAGCTGCTCCATATCATGGGTTTCATGATGATGGGTGTATGCCATTACAATACCTGCTTCTTTAATTTCCGCATATCTGGCTTCAGCATCCTCGGGAGTGGATGTCAGGTGGGTTACCGGAGTTACCCACAGTCCCAACAATAGTTCCGTTTCTTCAGTGTTGTCGTACACTTCTTGAAGGTCGATCTTGTCTTCTTTACTGCTGTCACAGGAAGTAACTGACGTCAGTAGAAGCATTGACATAAACAAGCATAAATACTTTTTCATGGTCTCCTCCTTGTGGTTTAACTAAGTGATAATATCTTATCATCAAGATTTGGGGATGTAAATATTGTTTCAACCAAGTTCTATGAATTTGCCTTCGCCTGGGTCCAGTTTGAGTTTTATTGAGTCTGCCTTTTTCATTTGTTCAAGACCATCATCTCCCCAAACTTTGAACTCTGTTTTTGAATCAAGTTCCAAAGTCACCTTGTTGTTTTTTTTGTAGTCGAAGTTCATTACATAAAGACCTGTTTTCCCGTCTTTTTCAAATATGCCTACCAGGATGGACCCTTTTGATTTAATTTTTTCCAGTTCCTTATATTTATCATATCTAAGGTCCTTGGCGATTGCGTCTGTGTGTTTTTTTGTCATATTGTGGGTCACAAACCCTACATGATCGTAGTTTAAAAATACTCCCTTCATCTTCTTAAGGTCTTTGTTCTGTTTTTTAACTCTGTAATAGATGTCGGTTTTTTCGCCATGAAAGGTAAGCATACCTTCAAAGATGCCTGCTGTTCCGGGTTTGTCATTAGGCTGGCAGTAAAGAAAGTACGAGTAGCTTTTTAGTCCGAAAATCAGGTGCAGGTGGCAAATAAATCTGAGCTCGTTTGCATTCGGTACTCTTGTGTAAGACCAGCCGCTGTTTTGAACAAAACCCCATGTATCCACGCCGTATTTCTTGCCAATATTCCTAATATCACTTAGGTTTGTAAGCATGCCAGCAATCCAGTCGGGATCTGCTTTGGGATCCTTCATAAAAGGATAGTAGTCAAAGGACAATACATCCGGCCTTACTTTCTGCATGTAGGTGTCCAGGTAATTGTTGTAATTGCTTTCATACAAATTGGGATTTGGGCCAAAAACAGAATCGGTGGCGTAATTGGGAAACATGTTGCACATGATGATTTTGTCTTCAGGCACAATTTTTTTTATTTCGTCCCTTAGTTGTGCGATGTTGTCAAACTCGGAATACTCAGGTTCGTCAAACAGGTTGTATCCCAGTACTGCCGGGTGGTTTTTTGTCGCCTCAACTATCTCCAGATTTTTTTCGTTGTTGTAGCGCATGAGGTAGACAAGCATTTTTATACCGTTCTTTTCTGCCGCATCCAGTGACCTCATAAGCATATCCATATTGTTTGGATCAACATGAATGGAATAAGCCATAACCATGCCTGCTTCCTTTATTTCTGCGTATCTTTTTTCCGCTTCTTCCTGCGTTGGAGTCAGCTGATAAATTGGGGGAATCCACAGTCCAAGAAGAAGTTCCGTTTCTTCGGTATTGTCATATACCTCCTTCAGTTTTCGCTTGTTGCAGGAGGATAGTGATGACAATACAAGCATTGAGATTAAAATGGGCAAATACTTTTTCATGATTTCCTCCTTGTTGTCGGTTTAACTGTTTTAAGCATATCATTACCAATGATTATTGTAAATGCATTTGTTTGGTTGTGTTTTTTTGACTTTAACCGTTTTTTCATTCCTTGCAATTCATTTTTTTAAGTAGTATAATTGAAAGGATGAAGTTTAACTTTATCCTTACATATCCATGTTGTTTGAGAGGGGGCAAATCACTACTTATCGTGATGTTGATATGGCTAGAGTAACTTTTAATGAAGATTTGTGTAAAGGCTGTAAATTATGCATAGATGTCTGCCCCAAAAAGATAGTTGTTATCAAGGATGATGTTTTGAATAAAAAGGGTTATCATCCAGCAGGCGTCGTTGAAATGGACAAGTGCATAGGATGTGCTTTCTGTGCGATGATGTGTCCTGATTGCGTAATTACAGTGGAAAAGTAGGGAGGAAAAGATGGGAAAAAGGATTTTAATGAAAGGTAATGAAGTTATTGCTGAAGCTGCGCTTAGAGCGGGCTGCAGGCATTTTTTTGGCTATCCTATAACTCCTCAGACTGAAATCTCCCATTACATGGCAAGGAAAATGGAGGAGATAGGTGGAGTCTTCCTGCAGGCAGAAAGCGAAGTTGCAGCAATAAACATGGTGTACGGAGCAGCTAGCGCAGGAGTAAGAGTTATGACATCTTCTTCAAGTCCAGGAATCAGTTTGAAACAGGAAGGAATTTCATATTCCGCATGTGCGGAACTGCCCATGGTCATAGTTGATATTGTAAGGTGCGGTCCTGGTCTGGGCGGCATACTACCGGCACAGTGCGATTACTTCCAAGTTGTAAAAGGCGGAGGCCATGGGGATTACAACCTTATAGTTCTGGCTCCTGCAAGCGTACAGGAGTTGTATGAATTAACCGTTGAAGCGTTCAATCTGGCTGACCGTTATAGGAATCCTGTAGTAATATTGGGAGACGGTTATCTTGGCCAGATGATGGAAGCGGTTGAGTTCAGGGATGAAGAGCCAATTGAAAAGGGAAACAAGGATTGGGCTACAACCGGTCATGGTGGAAAGCGTATTCATAACGTAACCACTTCAATTTATATAGATCCGAATGTTCTTGAAGCTCATAACAGAAAACTGCAGGAAAAGTATAAAAAGGTTAAGGAAAACGAAACCCGCGCCGAAGTTGTTAACTGTGACGGTGCGGATGTTATTGTTGTTGCTTATGGAACGGTAGCAAGGGTCGTTAAGAATGTCATAAAAGATGCTGAAAAGTTGGGTATTAAGGTAGGACTTATTCGTCCTATTACATTATGGCCTTTCCCAACAGAGGTATTTGACAAGTATGCTGGCGTGCCTAAAGGTTTCCTGACTGTTGAAATGAGTTCAGGTCAGATGGTGGAAGACGTAAGGCTTGCCCTAAACGGAAGAAACAGGGTAGAGTTCCATGGAAGAATGGGCGGAAATGTTCCTACGCAGAAGGACATTCTGGATATAGTGCGCCAGATGGCGGATAAACAGTAGGGGGTGTACAATGGCTATAGTTTTTAAAAAACCAAATGCATTGACGGACAAACCGTTTCACTATTGCCCCGGCTGCACGCACGGCATAATTCACAGGCTTGTCGCAGAGGTGATAGATGAACTTGATATAGAAGGGGAAACAGTTGGTGTGTCACCAGTAGGCTGCACTTACAACAACTACGAATACTTCAGTTGTGACATGGTGCAGGCTGCTCACGGACGCGCTCCAGCCGTGGCCACCGGGTTGAAGAGAGCTCTTCCTGACAAGGTTGTTTTCACATATCAGGGAGACGGAGACCTGGCTGCAATTGGTACGGCAGAGATTGTGCATGCAGCCACAAGGGGAGAGAAGATAACAACCATATTTGTAAACAATGCAATATATGGAATGACATCGGGACAGATGGCTCCAACATCTCTGATTGGACAGGTTACAACCACATCTCCTTTTGGCAGAAAACCACAACTTCACGGTTATCCTGTAAAAGTATCCGAAATGCTTGCAACTTTGGAAGGCGCTGTTTATATAGAACGTGTATCAGTGGATTCGATAAAGAATATAATAAAGGCGAAGAAAGCTATTAAGAAAGCTTTCCAAGTGCAGTTGGAAGGCCTTGGTTTTTCCATGGTTGAAGTATTGTCCACCTGTCCTACCAATTGGGGAATGAGTCCTGCAAAATCCCTGGATTGGCTGAGAGACAATATGGCGGAACATTATCCGCTGGGTGTTTACAAAGGTAAGGATTTGGAGGTATGACATGCAACAGATAATTATATCAGGTTTTGGCGGGCAAGGAATTCTTTCCATGGGAAGGCTGCTGGCAGCAGGCGGTCTTCATGAAGGTCATAATGTATCCTGGTTGCCGTCATACGGACCGGAAATGAGAGGTGGAACGGCTAATTGCCATGTTATTATATCTAACGAGGAAATCGGTTCTCCGATAATTAGTTGTCCGAACGCATTAATTGTGATGAATCAGCCATCTTTGGACAAATTTGAAAACATGGTTGAAGAGAACGGTATTATAGTGATGGACAGTGCTTTGGTTCCAATAAAACCAAAAAGGAAAGATTTGAGAAGTTTTTCGCTGCCTGCTACAGAGAAGGCATACGAAATGGGACATCCTGCATTTGCAGGTGTTATATTGCTAGGTAAATTTATTGCCGAGACGGGCATAATATCTTCAAAGAGTTTTGAAGAGGCTTTGAGGACTGTTTTAAGTCCAAGCAAGCACAATCTTATTCCGGATGAGATGAAAGCCCTCGAATTTGGCATGAGTTATTAAGAATAATGCCTTGGGATTATTATATCTCAAGGCTGTTATATTTATATCAACTTGTTTCTAAGAAAGGAATGTGATGTTTTTGGCAGACGCTACTGTACCGAGTTTATTGGAATTTATAAGCCTTTGCACAAAGAATGTACCTCTCTTAATAACGTCTTTATTGGTAATAGGCGTTATATTCGTAAATGGCTGGACAGACGCTCCAAATGCTATTGCAACCGTTATTTCCACCAGGTCAATGGGCCCGAGAAAATCAATTATAATGGCTGCAATATTCAATTTTCTTGGAGTGCTTTTCATGACCTTTTGGAATGCTTCTGTAGCTATGACGATGTATAACCTGGTTGATTTTGGGAAGGATACAGAAACCGCTCTTGTTGCTCTATGCGCAGCATTCGTTGCTATCGTTGTGTGGGCGGTTGGAGCATGGTATTTCGGCATACCGACAAGTGAAAGTCACGCATTGATTGCAGGTGTTACGGGAGCTGCGGTTGCAATAAACGGTTTCAAAGGAGCTATCAATAATGATGAATGGCTTAAGGTCATTAAAGGATTATTCTTTTCCACAGTGCTTGGCTTTTTCGTAGGTTTCATTTTTGTTAAGATAATAATATTTTTCTTTAAAGGTACGAATAGAAGGAAATCCAACCGCTTCTTTAAAGGTGGCCAAATTGCAGGAGGTGCTGCAATGGCGTTCATGCATGGAGCCCAGGATGGACAAAAATTCTTGGGAATATTCATGTTGGGTTTAATGCTCGCTCAAGGTGTGCCTGTTACCGCATCCACCGAGTTTGATTTATCCGGCGCCCTTTGGCTTATTATCATGTGTTCACTGATAATGGGACTGGGTACATCAATAGGAGGCTACCGCATAATCAAATCCGTAGGAATGGACATGGTCAAGCTGGAAAAGCATGAGGGTTTTTCAGCTGATTTTGCTGCTGCTTTTTGCTTGCTGCTTTCACATTTTTATGGGCTTCCGGTCAGTACAACTCATACGAAGACCACGGCAATTATGGGTGTCGGTGCTGCTAAAAGGTTGACCAATGTCAATTGGTCGGTGGCTAAAGAAATGTTTGCGGCATGGTTCCTGACTTTTCCAGGCTGCGGTCTTATTGGTTATGTAATGGCGCAAATATTTTTGAAACTATTTGCATGACAAATAAAGAGAATCACGCATAGTACTAGTATAGGAGGAATAATATATGGCTAGGAGAAAAGAAGTGGATTATTTTGGTTTGTTCAAGAAGGCGATTGACTACTCCTGCGTACTGACAAAGGAGCTTACAACACTTGTAGAAGAGTACAAGGATATTAACAAGAACGGGCAACTGGAAAAAAGAGTTGATGAGATACACAAAATAGAACATGACGCTGACAAGGTATATCATGAAATTGTTTTTGAGCTTAACAGGGCATTTATAACGCCAATTGAAAGAGAAGACATATTGTTGATTGCAAACGCCATTGATGATGTTTCCGACAAAATTGAAGAAGTGGCTTTTAGTTTCTGGGTGTTCAACATTACAGAAATGAGACCTGAAACAAAGCAATTTATTGACCTTGTCAATAGAATCTGCAAGGAATCAACTGAGGCGGTTTATGAGTTTGCTAACTACAGAAAATCAAAAACCATAAAAGACAAACTTCATACAATCAAAAAGCTTGAAAATGAGGGAGACACCCTTTACAGGCATTCTGTAAGAAGGCTTTTTGAAAACGAAAAAGATCCTATTGCACTTCAAAAGTGGAGAGAAATCTATGACAATATGGAGAAGATATTTGACGCATGTAGATATCTAGCCAACATGTTGGAAAACACAATTGTAAAAAACAGTTGACATATTGTTCAAAAGTTTATAGAATTTATACAAAACAGTGGAGGTATAAGTATGAGAAGGGTGATTATTCTTTGTTTTTTAATAATTGCAGTTCTTTCCACGCAGCTTGTTTCTGTCAATGCTTTGGAGCCTGACACAAGAGAGGCGTTGAAATTTACAAAACCACCAACAATTGACGGAACAATAAGTGCTGAGGAGTGGGGAGATCCCACAGTTAAAGGTATTAAACACGGGGAGCCTTCGAATGCAATTGCAAAGGACTCTTCACAAGATATCACTTTTGATGTATGGGTTCGATGGGACGACAATAACGTTTATATTGCGTTGCAGACTCCAGACGAGAAACTCATAAATCTCAATACTGGAGAGCTCATGTGGAATGGAGATGCGGTTCAGTTGGAAGTAGACCCTCTTGGAAACTGGCAAAGCCAGGGTAAGAGCGACTACACATATGTTTCTGAAAATGCAAGAGAAATAGTCTATTCAAACAACTCGAACGATCATAAGGCTCAAGCCTGGTGTTATACTCTGGGTGGTGAACCGGAAGGTGAATATTCCATTTCAAATGTTGACGGTACAACTACTTACGAGATTTCAATCCCCTGGTCATTTTTTGATGTGGACGGACCAGGCGAGGAAATAGGGCTTACAATAGCTCTTTTGACTTGCAGTTCATATACCTATGACGGCTGGCTGGAGTATGGTTCCGGATGCATCATGGAAAAGGCCGAGGAAGACAAATCAGGAAATAACAAGATTGTCCTGTCTGAAACGGAATTCACACCTGCCGATACATATACCACATTCAATCCGACTCCATCCCCAACTCCTGAGGAAACAGACGATGGCTCCGATGGAGATACTGAAAAGGGTGGAGTGGATCCTGTCGTTATCATTGTTGTGGCTGCTGTGGCTGCAATTGCTTTGATAGTGATTATAATTATTATTAGGATGAAGAAGAAAAAATAGGCGAAGATTGAATTATGGAAACAGCCTTCTTGATATATTGGGAGGCTGTTTTTTTATGCCCTTTTTAATAGATTAAAATAAGTCAAATATATTGTTAATTTATATACCAAGTGATGATGATATAATTTGTCGAGTTAAGAGGCAAAATTAATGAGATATCTTGGAGGTGCATTAACATGAAGAAAACAGTATTGCTTGTTTTGGCTGCAGTGTTGCTTCTCTCGCTTACGGCAGTATCGCAAGCACAGGAATCCCCTGTTATTACCGTATACAAGGATAAAACCACAAAGATAATAATGGCTGTACAGTATACGGAGTACAAGGACAATAGCGGAGATGTACAGCTGATAATTGCACATGATGACGATCGGGATCTGTACTTTGACGGTGTACGTGCTGGAGACTCTTTTACTTACAGCATCAATGTCGAGGAAACTGGCAAGTATGAACTTCGCATTTCTTTTGGATGGCTCGACTCTACAGGAAAATACACCATAGTAGTTGATGGTGAAGAGGTTGGCATACTTGAAAACACCATCGCCAGTACCGGATGGAGGAATTGGACAAATTCCGATCCAATAAGCATTGAGCTTACGAAAGGTGAGCACACGTTGACCATTGTAAATGGAACACCAGGACCGAATCTTAAATACGTTCTTCTAACGCCTGAAGGCAAGGAGGTTGGTGATTTGGGCACGAGTGTTCATTTGTACGATGGTTCTGCATCTGGCACGCCTTGGAACTTAAAGGACAACAATTTGTCATCCATAGCAATCCAGTTTAATGCTACTTCATTTATTAAAAGTTTGAAACTTTCCGCACCAAACTGGATGGCTACGCCTGATATTGATTATGAGTTGGAGTTCAAATTGTACAAGTGGAATGGTTCTTTTGCCAAGACTGTTTCAGGTACGTCGGTTGCCTCCAGAGTTTTCGAGAAATATCCTGATAACACATGGCTGTATATGCCTGTCAATGTAGAAGCTGGGGAGTATGTTCTTGTTGTTACAAATAATGGAACTCCTAACAGTGGATTCTACATCAAGAACAAGGCGCATGAAAGTCAAAGGGTGTATTTCGATGGAGTTGTCAAGGAAAACATGGCAGCAGAGTTGATTATCGGGTATGCTTCCACACCTGAAACAGATTATGGACCTTTGTCCGAGGATACACCTGAAAATCCTGAAACAGGCGATTCCGTTGCAGTGTATTTGCTGGTTGTTGTGGCAACCTTTGGACTTGCTTTTCTGAAGAAGAGACAGGATGCGTAATGTTTAAGGAGCCGTTTTGGCTCCTTGTTATAGAGTTATTTTCTTTTTGCAGTAATTGATACCCAACCCTTGTCATGTTTGGCTTCGATTGGTGTAAAGCCATTATCTGAAAGAGCATCCAGTACATCCTGTTCTCTTAATTCAATTATCCCGGATGCTATGAATATACCTTCCGGCTTAAGTTTTGCATAAGCATCGGGTAGAAGTTCAATTATTACATCTGCGACAATGTTGGCAACCACTATGTCAAATGTTTCGTTAATGTCTGTAGCCAGATTTCCTGTTTTTAATTCAAGATTTTCATTTACTTTGTTAAGGATTGCGTTTTCTTTTGCGGTTTTAATACTTAAAGGATCTATATCAACACCGGTAACCTTGCCAGCTCCGAGCAATAGGGCTGCTATTGCAAGAATGCCGCTACCTGTACCTACGTCAAGAATTTTCGAGCCTTTGGTTACATATTTTTCAATCTGCTCAAGGCACAATTTTGTTGTTTCGTGCTGACCTGAGCCAAAAGCCATACCGGGATCAATAAGGAGAACAACTCTGTCGGTTTTCAGGTTTTCCTGCTCCCATGTAGGAACAATTATGAGGTTGGTGCCAACTGGTGTGGGTTTGAAAAACTTCTTCCAGTTATTTGCCCAGTCTTCTTCACTTATGTTGTCTACATTCAACTCATATCCAATTCTTTCGCTTTTCAATCTATCTGTTAAAAATGACAAGGTTTCCGATGGGTTTTCTTCAGGACTTACATATACATGGATTTTTATTGATTCCTTGTCTTTTTTGTACAGCTCTTCGTCAACAATCTCAATGGGGCCTGTCAAGGCAAGATCCTCTTCAAAGGTGGAGTAATCTTCTGTATACAGACCTCTGGGGACTGCCATATGTGCAATTGCTTCTGCCTTGTCTTTGTCTTTTGTCTTTACTTCTACTACTATATCCGTCCAGTTCATGATGTTTTCCTTTCTGTTTTTATACAACATATATTTTACAATTCTTTATCCAGGTATACAAGCATATATTATTCTGAGGTGAAAACATGAAGAGAATATGTGCAGCTCTTGTGGGCAACCCGAATTCGGGAAAGACAACATTGTTCAACAATCTAACAGGCAGCAGGCATTATGTGGGTAACAGGCCTGGTGTTACAGTGGAAAAGAAGGAGGGTCTTGTCAAGGCAGCTGGAAAATATGGATATGAAGTTACTCTGGTTGACTTGCCTGGAATATATTCATTGTCCCCATACTCTCCAGAAGAGGTTGTTACAAGAGAATACATACTGTTTGACAAACCTGATGTGGTTATAAATATTGTGGATGCTACCAATATGGAAAGAAACCTGTATTTAAGCATGCAGCTTATTGAAATGGAAGTTCCCATGGTGGTTGCTCTTAATATGATGGACGAGTCAAGAAAAAGAGGAGATGTTATTGACGTATCAGGATTATCTAGAGCGTTGAATGTGAGATTTGTACCTATTTCGGCAAAGACAGGTGAAGGTATCGATGATTTATTGAAAGCGGTGTTTGATACTGTGAAGTTCCATAGGGCGGTCATGCCGGAAGGCGTGTACAAAGCTTCGGTTAAAGATTTGATTTGGAAGGTTGAGCGTCTTGTCTGGAAACAAGCTATCGTTAAAAATGTTTCATCAAAATGGGCATCAATAAAGTTGCTTGAAGGGGATGGGTTGGTAAGAGAGACTCTTGACTTGTCTGAGGAAACAATAAGGCGGATTGACAGGATTTCTCAAGTATACGATATGGAATCTATTATCGCAGGATGTAGATACGGATTTATTGAGAAGGTTGTAAGTGGGGCGGTTGTCAGGAAGGATAATGGTCAAGCTACAAGCGGGAAAATAGATAGGATTGTTGCAAACAAGTATCTTGCAATACCTATTTTTCTGCTTGTTATGTTTTGTGTTTTTTTTCTTACATTTGGACAGGTTGGCATATTCATGCAGGATTGTGTAAATGTATTTATTAAGTATTTGGGGATTGTGACGGAGACGGGTTTGAAGAAACTCGGCGTACAGGAACTGATTATTGATTTGATTATTAATGGAGTATTGGCTGGTGTTGGAGGGGTATTGTCTTTTCTACCCCAGATAGCCATACTGTTTTTCCTTATATCAATAATTGAGGATACGGGGTACATGGCAAGAATTGCTTTTATTATGGATAAACTTCTTGGAAAGATTGGTTTATCCGGCAAAGCATTTATTCCCATGCTTATGGGATTTGGTTGTACGGTTTCTGCGTGTCTTGCAACTAGAACAATTGAAGATAGAAAAGGCAGACAGATGACCATAATGCTTTTACCTTTTATGTCTTGTTCGGCAAAACTGCCGATATATGGGTTTTTGGCACAGCGTTTCTTCAAGGAAAGCAGGGTATGGGTGATTTTCAGCTTGTATGTATTGGGAATATTGCTCATGATCATATCCGGAGTTATGTTTAAAAACACATTGTTTAAAGGTAGCGATACTCCATTTGTGATGGAGCTGCCGCCTTACAGGGTACCGATATTAAAGAATGCATTAAGGCATGTCTGGGAGAGAGTCGAACATTTTTTAAAGAAGGCTGCCACATTAATATTTGTCATGAGTATTGCGGTATGGTTTCTGCGAAGCTTCAACTTTAAACTGCAGTATGTTGAAAGCAGCGAGTCGATTATCAGCGTTGCAGGAAAAGCCATATCCGTTATTTTCAAACCTCTTGGTTTTGGATCATGGCAGGCGTCCGTTGCGCTGCTTTCCGGTCTGGCGGCAAAAGAAGCTGTAGTTTCCACTTTAAACATGCTGTATGGTGGAGTGCATGTATTCAAAACTCCTCTTGAAGCGTATTCCTTTCTGGTCTTCACACTATTGTATGTGCCTTGCATGGCTGCCTTTTCTACAATGAAAAAAGAGCTAGGGGATAACAAATTGGCGCTTTTAAGTGCAATGTGGCAGACTTTTATTGCTTATGTAGTTTCTTTCCTTGTGTATTCAGTCGGAAAACTTGTTTTGACATAGCAACCTCCTGGTGATAAAATTAGTAAAAAGGCAGAGAAAGCGGGGGAGGATAACATGCAAAGCAAAAGGGTTGTATTAGTTGCACTAGGTGTATTTGTTGCCGTAATTGTTTTGGCAATTGTTCTTGTTGTCAGCATTCTTTCAGCTAGGAAAAGTCCCAATCTTCCCTTTAATATAACAGTGACGTTTGGTATGGATGTTTACACCCAAAAGAACTTTTGCTGGTATACCTCAGAGGAAGTTGAAATAGGATACATATTCTACATGGAAGACACGGGCGACGTTTTTGATATGGATAAATGTACGAAAATTGAAGCCCAGTCTGAGAAGGTGGTGCAGAAATATCCAGTGGACACTATAGTTGAAGAAAAGACTACCGAATTGGAAGACAGAACTTATATGCGCCATAGGGTGTTTGTTTCCGGATTAAAGCCTGGTACGAGATATCTGTACAGGTTGGGGGAAGGAGACAATCTAAGCGATGTTTATACCTTCAAGACACCTGAACAGGGCAAGGATTTTTCATTCATAATTGTTGCGGATTCGCAAGGATACAAGAGAAGCGATTTCGAGCATTACAAAAGGGTGCTTGATAAAGCTAACGATATGTTTGGAGATGTGGATTTCTACATACATCTTGGGGATTTTGTTGATGATGGAAAGAATTTTCT
>DUPL01000136.1 GCA_012838385.1 Clostridiaceae bacterium | reverse complement strand
GAAATTATTCAACAAAAAAGGTATGACTCTAGTTGAGGTTATCGTTGTATTGGTAATATTGGCAATTTTGGCAGCAGTATTGGTGCCAACGATGATCGGGTGGATTGACAAAGCAAAGAAAAAAACTAGTGCTGCAGAAGCCAGAGCGGTATATCTAGCTGCTCAGACACTTGCATCTGAGAAATATGCAGAAGTTGAAGAGTTTAGTATAAAACCAGGTGATGAAAATTACACTAAGTTTGTTAAAGATGTTGCTAAACTGGCCGATGTTAAAGTTGAGGATATAACGGAATTAGTTGTGTCAAATGGCAAGGTTACTAAAGTTGTATATAAACAAGTAACACTTTTAGAACCAACTCCAACTCCAACTGCAACATCATAAACATAATCGCGGGCAAGCTAGTTAATCTTCAGGTATTGACAGGGCGGCGTAAATGCCGTCCTCTTTTCTAAAAGTATGTATCATGGTAGAATTGAATTGGACGATATGGAAGAGCTAATAGTTATGAGACGATAATATGCCTATATACAAATATACTGCAACCAATATACAAGGCAAAAAAGAATATGGGATGAGAGAAGCTTCAGATGAGGAAAAGTTGCACGAGCTGCTCAAGGCAGAGGGCTTGTTTCTTTTGACATGTAAAGAACATGTGGAAAGAAAGAAGAAATACAAGCTTACGGCAATGGAGATTTCGGATTTCTGCCGCAATTTGGGAAGTCTCCTGGGTGCGGGAGTAGACCTTGCACGCTCTTTGCAGATAATAAGTCAGAGGGACGTTAAGAAACATATTAGAGAAATATACAACGAAATAAACATGAAGATAAGGCAGGGAATGTCTCTATCCGATGCAATGGAAGAACAGGGGTCATTCCCTGAACTTATGGTCAATATGATAAGAGCATCTGAAGTAAGCGGCACCCTTGATAAAACCGCTATGAATCTTGCAGACCACTATGAAAAAGATGAAGAGCTTCGCCTGAAGATATTGGGAAGTACGGTATATCCAATAATTTTGCTTGGACTTACAATTGTAAGTGTCTTCATTATTTTCGTATTTATCATGCCCAGGTTCTCCGATATATTTACTGGTATGGAATTGCCGCTGCCAACTAAAATAATATTGGGATTAAGCAATCTGCTCAGAAGAAACCTTCTGGCTGTTTTTATCATATTTATGTCAATAATTTTTGTGTTTGCAATTGCATGGAGATTTCGGGAATTCCAGGTTTTGTTTGACAAAGCAAAATTCAAAATACCCAGAATAGGCAAACTCCTAAGGATAATTCATACTGCCAGATTTGCAAGAACATTGAACTCCCTTTACTCCAGTGGAATACCTATGATAAAATGTTTGTCGATTGCTAAAAATACCATAACAAACAGATTTATAGCGGATCAGTTTGACCGTGTCATTGAAAGAGTGAAAAGTGGTGACTCCTTGTCAACTTCGATAGGCATGGTAGACGGATTCGACATTAAACTATCATCAACAATATCAGTTGGAGAGGAAACCGGTCGACTGGACAAGATGCTTGAAGCAACGGCAAACTCGATGGAATACGAAGCGGAGGCAGCCATGCAGAGAATAACTACATATCTGGCTCCTGCATTGGTAATTTTCCTGGCAGTTGTCATAGGATTTGTAGTTATGGCAGTAATGCTCCCCATGGTGAACTTATACAGATACAGGTATTGAGGTGTAGAATGATATCAGTACACATATCAAATGAAAAAATTCATATAGTGAATGGTGATGCCAAGTTTGGTGTATTCAATATATATGAATATCTTAATGCACCCACACCTGATGGCTCCATGTTAAATGGAGTTATAACGGATGCCCTGGCATTAAGGGAGGAGATTGGAGACATATGGAAGACCAACAAGTTTCCAACCAAAGGCATCAGCCTCGTTATAGATAACGCACCTGTAGTAGGAAAGGTAATGAGGGTTCCATTGGTTTCCCACAAAAAGATACTGCGGATTATTAATAGGGAGTTGTCTCCTCAAGAAGGCGAAAATGTTCTGGATTACGCGGTTTTGCATGCAGACGACAACATAAAGAAAAAAGATCAGAAGAAATATGGCATGGACATATATGCTTGCAGTGTACAGAAAAGCCTTCTTCAAAGCTATGTGGACTTGTTTGAAAGCAATGGCATACGTATAACAAACATAAATCTTGGTATAAACAGCATGATCAAGATTGGACATTTCTTAAGAAGCTTGAGGGAAAAGACTTACATAGTCATTACACTGGACGGAAGCAGTTTTGCAAGCTATTTGTTTGTAAACGGAAAGTATTCCATATCCAGCAGATACAGGCTTATTTACGATAGGGGAACGAACCTGTCATTTATGGAAATTACGCAGCATGTATCAAACTTTTTGCAGTTTGCCAGTACGCAGCGCAGTGGTCATAATGTTGAAAATGTGTATTTCTGCGGCCTATATAAAGACGAGGAAGCTCTATACAGCCAGATAAACAGTGCGCTTGGAATAAAAGCGCAGATTTTTCCGCACAATGAAACCGAGGTCTTTGTGCATAAAAAGGCACAGGGCTTTATTCTTTCGGACAACATATACGCAAGTGGGAATCTGATATAAGTTGGGGTAGGATGGGCGATATGACAAAAGATATTAATCTGTACAAGGCACTAAAAAAATCAAAAGTAAAGAAGGAGAAGAATCCAACGGGTGTACTTCTGGCGATTTTCCCCATATTAATCGTAATGATAATGGGAGGAATGTCATATTGGCTTTATGTAAAGAATCAAGAGCTTTCCAGTGAGATTGACAAGATAAACGAGTATTTGAACAATCCCGAGATATCAAAAAAACATGAGGAAGTAGTTGAAATAAAGGATAGGCAAAGTGAACTAAATGATAAAGAAAGTGCATTGATAAAATTCAGAAACAATTATAATTCATATCCATTTTTCAATTCGGAACTGTTTGAAAAGATAGAAGGATGCATGAAGGATGATATTGTAATACACGACATTTCCTACAGTTCAAATGTTGGCGGCGCATATATGGTATTGCAGGTATCAACAACGGACATTAAAGCGGCATCAACATTCACTCAGGATTTGAGCGCCACGCAGCTTTTTGAGGAAGTATATTATGATGGTTGGAGTCAAATCAGGGAGAATGAATATACATTCAAGGTTACGTGCCTATTGAAAGCAGGGGTGCATGAATAATGTCAACGATTTTTAGAAAGCTCACAAAAAGAGAAAAAGTTCTATTATACATCCTGCTGGTCATCCTTATCCTTTATGGTATTGGAATGTTTGTAGTAAAGCCCCTTTTTGACAGGCACAGCGAATTAGAAAACACACTTTTTGAACTTGAGCTTAAGGAATTCGAGGTAAGGAGCGGCATAAACAATTACGAAAGATACAAGGAAGAGATTGTGGAGCTTGAAACAGAAGTGGACGAGCTTCTTTCCAGAATGAATCCTGTGCTAAGCAACCAGCAAATAGATGCTTTTGTATCGGAAATTGCAATTAGAAACAATATTGTACTTAAAAGCTTTAACGTAACTGGCCCCTTTACCAAAGAGATACTGCCATACATGCAGAGCGATAAGAAGGAAGAAGCGGTAAACGTTCAGGCTATGAGGATTTCCATACGTCTTGAAGGGAGTATGGAGGATTTTGAAAATATTTTGGATTTGTTTTCAGAAACCGGGACAATAAGGATAGAGACCTGTAACATACTTTCAGGAGAGGGTGGCTCATTGGGAGAGGATGTATCAAATGTTGGAATAGTAATGACTTTTGAGATATATATGCACGAGGAAGGCAAATTCAATTTGTTTGAACTGCTAATGTAATGGGTGAGATTATGAGCAACATTGTGAATGTTCCTATAGGCGAAGTCCTAAAGGAATACAATTATATCAACGATGACCAGTTGAACCAGGCTCTCGAGGCCCAGAAAAGGGACAGAAAAAAAAGACTGGGACAGATACTTATTGAACTTGGCTTTGTAACAGAAACCCAGGTTATTGAGGCATTGGGACAGCGTCTTAACCTCCCTGTTATAAATGTTATCGCATTTCCCGTAGAAATAGAGGCAGTAAGCAAGATACCAAAAGACCTGGCTGTAAAGTACAATATGATAGGCATAAAAGTGGAGAATGGAACATTGTCCGTTGCCATGAGTGACCCGCTTAACTTCTATGCCATTGAGGACATAAGACAGCTTACAAAAATGAATCTCTCCCTTTATCTTTCCGAGTCACAAAGCATACTCGATCTAATCAACTATTATTACAGTGAAATAGATGCTCAGAAAGCTGCAAAACACGCCCATTCCAGCGTTCTAAGCACAACTGTGGAAGTAACGAATGTGGAAGAGGCGGAGAGCACTACCTTGGCACCGGTGGTAAGGCTGCTTGATAGTCTATTGTCAAAAGGCTACAGTACCAACGCGAGCGATATTCACATAGAGCCTTTTGAAGAACGAACGGTAATAAGGTTCAGGGTGGATGGGATGCTTGTCGATTACATGAACCTTACCCATCAAATACAAAATCCTTTGATAGCACGTATAAAGATTCTTTCCAACCTGAACATAGCAGAGAAAAGAGTCCCCCAGGATGGCCATTTCAGGACAGTTGTTGAGGGTAATGAAATAAACGTGAGGGTGTCCATAATTCCAACAATCTATGGTGAAAAGGCGGTTATGAGATTTCTTCTCACCGATACGCCTATCGACAACAAGGACCAGTTTGGAATGAACTCAACAAATTATGAAAAGTTTAAACAAATGCTCATGTCACCTCACGGAATCATATATATTACAGGTCCTACCGGAAGCGGAAAGACCACAACTTTGTATATGGCATTGGAACATTTGTCAAAAGGAGAAGTAAACATATCCACCATTGAGGACCCTGTGGAAAGAAACCTCGAAAGAGTGAATCAGATGCAGGTTAACAACGTGGCAGGCCTTACTTTTGACGTGGGATTAAGGGCGATACTTAGACAAGACCCTGATATCATAATGGTTGGAGAAACAAGGGATATAGAAACCGCACAGATATCAGTAAGAGCCGCCATTACTGGACACCTTGTCTTGTCTACACTGCATACAAATGATGCTTTGTCTGCCATAGTAAGATTGAACGACATGGGCATATCTCCATACCTTATAGCTAACTCCGTTACAGGACTAGTAGCACAGAGGCTTATTCGAAAAATATGTCCATACTGCATGACAACGTACAAACCGGAGCTTTCAGAAAGAGAGTTCCTTGACGATGATATTGTCGAAGTCAAAAAAGGTACCGGCTGCCACATCTGCAACAATACGGGCTACAAGGGCAGAATTGCCATCCATGAGATGGCTATAATCGACAGGACATTGAGGACACTCATATCCAGCAAGGCTCCAATGGACGAAATACAGGCTTATGCCATTGAGGAGCAGGGCATGATGACTCTTAAGGAGAGCGCAATGGAGCTTGTAAGAAAGGGGATAACGTCACCCCAGGAACTTATTAAAATATCATATTATCAATAAGGAGAGTTTGGCCGGGCGATTGCCTGGCTTTAAATTTTTGTGTACGAACTTTACAGAGTAATATGGTAAAGTGACGGATTATGTGATATTATATTTTTGATATAAAAAATTTCATAAGGTTAGGTTGATGAATAAATGGATAAGAGTACAGTGTTAAAACGGATTGTTGACTGTGGAGTTGTTGCTGTTGTAAGAGCCGAGACCCCGGAACAGGCACTTAAAATAGCGGAGCAGTGTGCAAAAGCAGGTATTGTGGCTGTTGAAATAACATACACGGTGCCTGGGGCCGGTGATGTTATTAAAGAGCTTGCAAAGACTTACAAAAACGGCGAAGTTATTATTGGTGCGGGAACCGTTTTGGATGCGGAAACTGCAAGAGACGCCATCTTGGCAGGCGCACAATATATCATAACCCCCTGTTTGAACAAAGATACTGTTACTTTATGCAACAGGTACCAGATTCCCTGCATGGCGGGCGCCATGACTGTAAAGGAAGTAGTCGAGTGTATGGAGTGCGGTGTGGATATTATAAAGTTGTTCCCAGGCGAGTTGTTCGGTCCTGCATTTATTAAAGCGGTAAAAGGTCCGCTGCCACATGCAAAGCTTATGCCTACAGGCGGTGTGAATCTTGATAATGCTGCAGACTGGATCAAGGCGGGTGCAGTGGCAATAGGCGTGGGAAGCAATCTGACCAAGGGTGCAAAGACAGGCGACTACGATTCGATATATGAAACTGGATTGAAATATATAGAAGCGGTAAGGAGAGGTAGGAAAGAATGAACAAGATTGTATGTTTTGGAGAAATAATGTTGAGGCTGGCAACCCCTGACAGGTTGAGATTTGTTCAGGCAGACAACTTTATTGCTACTTTTGGTGGAGCAGAGGCAAACGTGAGTGTATCCCTTGCCAATTACGGTGAAAATGCTGTGTTTGTATCAAAAGTGCCTGAGAATGAAATAGGTCAGGCTGCCATAAATTCGCTAAGACAATACGGTGTTGGCACCAGCAATGTATTGAGAGGCGGAGAAAGACTCGGTATTTATTTCCTTGAAACCGGTGCATCGCAAAGACCTTCAAAAGTTGTTTATGATAGAAAATATTCGTCCATATCAGCAATCCAGCCTGGTGAAATAGACTGGGACAAAGTTTTGGATGACGCAACATGGTTCCATTTTACCGGAATCACTCCTGCATTGGGCGACAATGTGGCGGAAGTTACATTGGAAGCACTGAAGAAGTGCAATGAAAAAGGAATCATGGTAAGTTGCGACTTAAACTACCGCAAGAAGCTTTGGACTAGGGAGAAGGCTGGCAAGGTAATGGGCGAGCTTATGCAGTATGTTGACTTGTGCATAGCCAACGAAGAGGACGCTGACGATGTGTTTGGTATCAAGGCAAGAGGCACGGACGTTGTTTCAGGTGAGCTTAACGTAGCTGGCTACAAGGATGTGGCAAAGCAGCTGGCGGACAGGTTTGGTCTTAAGTATGTTGCCATTACACTTAGAGAAAGCTTGTCTGCTGACGACAACAACTGGAGCGCAATGCTGTTTGATGGAAACGATTACTATTTCAGCAGAAAATACAACGTACACATTGTGGACAGAGTAGGCGGCGGTGATTCCTTTGGTGGCGGCCTTATCTACTCACTTTTAAACAACTACGAGCCAAGGGAGGCTATAGAGTTTGCAGTAGCTGCATCCTGTCTCAAACATTCAATTTATGGTGACTACAACCAAGTAACTGTCAATGAAGTCAAGACTTTGATGGGCGGCGATGGTTCTGGCAGGGTTGTAAGGTAATTATTTGCAATAAAATATAATATAAATATAGATAGTATTGCCTTTGGGAGGGAAGCTATGAACTGGTGGGATTCTATATCCATGCTTGAGAAAATATTGTACATATTGGCCACTTCTTCCTCAGTAATCCTGGTTATCCAAACCATTCTTGCACTGTTCGGCATTGGAGACGATGCAATGGATGGAATGGATGGTGTTGATGCTGTGGATTTCGATGTGGATGGATCCGATTTTGGTGTTGATGATCTTGCAGATGTTTCAGGTCTACAGCTTCTGACAATTAGAGGCATACTTGCTTTTTTTGCAATAGGCGGCTGGACCTCAATCTTCTGTTTGAAAACTGGTTTGAAAACTCCTTTTGCATTGCTGATAGGACTGTTGGCGGGATTTGCCACCATGCTTCTACTTGCAAAGTTGATGCAGATGGCCATGAAACTTCAGTACAGCGGTAACATAAATATCAGGAATGCTGTTGGAAAACAGGGAACAGTATATTTAATTATCCCTCCTAAAGGGAAGGGCAAGGGAAAAGTCAGCGTTGTGGTACAGGAACGACTGAGAGAGTTTGATGCAGTCACCGAAAGCAAGGAGGACATTCCCACCGGGAGTCAGATAATTGTTAAGGATGTTGTTCATCCCAATACATTGGTGGTGGAAAAAATATAAAAGGGAGAGGAGATAAAAAATGCCAGAATTAATCTATATCGTTGGCTTGATAGTAATTCTGCTTTTCGGCATCATAATCTTTATACTGAGCAGATACAGAAAATGTCCTTCCGACAAGGTGCTCGTAGTATTTGGAAAGCTGCGTAAAGGCAGGGATGGAGAATTCAGATCTGCAAAGTGTATACATGGTGGAGGTGCCTTTGTAATCCCTGTAATCCAGGATTACAAATATATGGATCTAACGCCCATATCCATTAACGTACCGCTGACCAATGCATTATGTAGACAGAATATTAGGATAAACGTACCTTCAAGTTTTACGGTAGGTATATCTACCGAAGAGGGAATAATGCAGAATGCTGCTGAAAGAATTGCAAGACTGTCCTCACAGGAAATTCAGGAATTGGCAAAAGACATCATATTCGGTCAGCTTCGTCTCGTTATTGCAACAATGACTATTGAAGAAATCAACAGTGACAGAGACAAATTTTTGGCTGCAGTTTCAGCTAACGTTGAATCCGAGCTTAAGAAAATCGGTCTTACATTAATCAACGTCAATGTCACCGACATAACCGACGAGTCCGGCTACATAGAGGCACTTGGTAAAGAAGCTGCTGCTAGAGCAATCAACGATGCTAAGAAGAGCGTTGCCGAAAGAGAAAGAGACGGTTCAATCGGTGAGGCAAATGCAAGAAAAGACCAGCGTATTCAGGTGGCTCAGGCGGATGCTTTTGCTATCGAAGGTGAAAACGAGGTCAAGATTAAGATTGCCCAGTCTAATGCTGTAAGAAGACAGGAAGAAGCGGAATCGTTAAGGCAGGCTATCGCAGCAGAGAAAGTTGCTGAGGCAAATGCTCTTAAAGAAGCATACATGGCAGAGAAAGAAGCGGAAGAAACCCGTGCGCTTAAGGAGAAAGCAACCCTTGAGGCCGATACAATAGTCAAGTCTGAAATCGAGAAGAAAGCGCTTGAAATCAGGGCTGAGGCGGAAGCTGAACAGTTGAGGCGAAGGGCAAAAGGTGAAGCGGACGCAATCTTTGCAAAACTTGAAGCCGAAGCACGCGGCAACAAGGAAATACTTATGAAACAGGCCGAAGGTCTCAGGGAAATCGTAAGGGCTGCTGGAGACAATGCAAATGATGCTGTCAAGCTTATTATTGCTGACAAGCTTGAAGAGCTTATCAAGATTCAGGTTGAGGCTATTAAGAACCTTAAGATTGACAAGGTAACTGTTTGGGACAGCATGGGCGGTGCCAAAGGCAGTTCAACCACGTCGAATTTCCTGTCATCACTGATTTCATCAGTACCACCTTTGAACGAACTATTCAAGATGGCAGGCATGCAACTCCCCGAATACCTGGGGGTTGACATGAATGACGACAAGCCGGATGCTGAAGAAGCAGTGATTGTGGAAACCGAATAGGATTTATAAAAAAAGGTAAAATAAAGACAGAGCAATAGTGTAGGTTCTATTGCTCTGTTTTATTGTCGCAAATAAGCTAGACAAACCAACAAAACCTATCTGTTCTGGTTTTGATTCTGGTTCTGTCTGTTCTGATTCTGTCTGTTCTGCTGGTTCTGCCTGTTGTTCTGATTGTTGTCACAGCATTGCTCATTGCGGTTATTCTTATTCTTGTTTTTGTTCCTGTTGTCTTGATCCATTTTAAAAATTCACTGCCTTTCTTGATCTATCTTCATATAGAAGACAACGTTATTATTTGCACAGAGCAAAATATTATTCATGGGAAAAGAATATAAAAACCCAAAAAACAGATAATATAAAAAAAGCAAAAGAAGGTGTTAGCATTGCTGCTAATTAAAAATGCGCGTATTTACACCATGGCTAGAAAGGAAAAGTTTGAAATAATTAAGAAGGGCCATATATTTGTTAAAGACGGTAAAATAGACAAAATAATTACAGAAGATGACAAATTGGATAGTTTTGACAAAGAAAAGGTCAGAGTTATAAATGCAAGAGGGAATATTGCAATGCCTGGCTTGATTGATGCCCATAGTCATATAGGCATCCAAGAAGAGAAAAAGGGCATGGAAGGAAACGACAGCAATGAGACAATGGAACCTGTAACCCCATACTTGAAAGCAATAGATGCTGTAAATGCAATGGATTCGGCCTTTGAAAACGCAGTAAGGGCGGGGATTACCTCTGTTATGACAGGTCCTGGAAGTTCAAATGTAGTTGGAGGCCAGTTTGTTTTCTTGAAGACCAGAGGAAGGAAAATAGATGACCTTATAGTTTTGGAACCTGCTGCCATGAAAGTTGCGTTTGGTGAAAACCCCAAGAGGGCCTACGGAGATAATGGAATGATGCCCTCGACTAGAATGACGATTGCTTCAATGCTAAGAGAAGAGTTGCACGAAGCTGTTCTGTACAAACAGGATAAGGACAAGGCAATGCAAAATGGAGAGGAATTTGAAGAAGACTTTAGAATGGAGTGCTGGCTTCCTGTTTTGGAAAAGAAGATTCCTTTGAAAGCTCATGTACACAGGGTAGATGACATATTAACTGCCATAAGGATTGCAAAGCAGTTTGATTTGGACATGACACTTGACCACTGCACCGAAGGCCACCTTATAGTGGACGAAATACTTGCTTCGGGATATCCGGTAATAATCGGGCCTACACTTGCTTCTCGGAACAAAATAGAGGTACAGTACTCGGATTTCAAGGTTCCGGGTGTTCTTGCAAAGAAAGGTATCAAGGTGGCCATCACCACGGATCATCCGGTTTCATTGATAACCAGCCTTGGCTTGTGTGCAGGCCTTGCAGCAAAGGAAGGCCTGGGTGTGGAAGAAGGTTTAAGAGCCATTACCATTAATGCTGCTGAGATTTGCAGGGTTGCTCATAGGGTGGGCAGCATAGAGGTGGGGAAGGATGCGGACATTGCCATATTCTCTGGTAATCCGATGGAGACCTTTACCAAGACCCTGTACACAATAATTGATGGCAATGTTGTTTATGAGGCAAAAAGGTAGTATTATTGTTGACATTGTTATGTTGAAATAGTAATCTAATATATGCTTTATCTGATTTATGTAATTTAAAGGATGGTTGTTATATTATGTTTAAAGAAGCGTTGCCGGTATGGCAAAAGGGAAAAGAAAAAGAGATGAACTATTCCATGCTGTTCAAAACCGTTATTCTGTGCAATGAGAACAGTGGTAAGAGATACGTAGTCAGAATTGCAGCATCTACAGTGTATCAGCTGTTTATTAACGGCAAATTCATTACAACAGGACCCTGCCGTACCGCTCATGGGTATTATCGTGTTGATGAAATTGATATTACAGAGGATTTGGATTTAGGTGACAATGTAGTTGCGATATTGGTAGCAGGATATAACATAAACAACTATTACACTCTGAACCAGCCTTCGTTCTTGCAGGCTGAGATTGTGGAAGAGACTTACGGCATAGTACTGGCTGCAACAGGCAGCTGCAATCCATTCTACTCAAGACCATACAAAGAGCGCATTAAAAAGACGGACAAGTATTCATTTCAAAGAACCTTTACTGAAGTTTACAAACTAAACAGCAATTACAACATGCTATTCACGGATGTAAGTATTGGCGATGACTTTTTGGTACCCACCCATACTGATAGCAAGAAATTTATAGAAAGAAGAATTCCAACATATACCCACCCCGAATGCAATGTGGACAAGATTATTGCAAGAGGTACCTGTTCTTTTGGAGAAAAACCTAAAGAATATTTAAGAACAAGACATGTTGCAAACATTGGACCTATGCAACTTGGATACAAGTATGACGAGCTTGATGTTTGCCTTGAGGATGTTGCCCAGGAGTTCAAGTTTGAACCTGTCAAGGTGTCAGAAGACTACGAAGGTAGCGACAAGCTATTTGCAAATGACATTGTTGTGTACAGTCTGGACAGTGAGCGTACCGGCTTTATAGCTGCAGGTTTTATTTGTAAAGAAGATGCGGACCTGTACATAATGTTCGATGAGAGAATCAACGAGCATAATGATGTGGAAGGACTTGCCAACGGCTGTACGAATGTTATCAAGATTGAAATGGAAAAGGGCAGCTACGACTTTATATCCTTTGAGTCATATGGGTTCAAGTATATAAAGTTTGTGTGCACAAAAGGAGAGGTTGAAGTACGCAATGTAAAAGTAAGGGAATACATCTGCTCCGTGCCTCTTAAGAACCTGGAAGAGATTATTGACAAGGAAATCCTGCAGGATGAAAAACTTGGCAAGGTGCTGGAAGCAGCAACAAACACATTCAAACAGAATGCGGTTGACATATTCATGGACTGCCCCACAAGGGAAAGGGCTGGCTGGCTGTGCGACAGCTTTTTTACAGCAAGAGCTGAAAAAGTCCTTACGGGAGACAATGCAATTGAGTATAACTTCTTGGAGAACTTCCTTTTGCCAGAGAAATTTGAACACCTTCCAAAAGGAATGCTTCCCATGTGCTATCCTTCCGACCATTACGACAAGGTCTTCATACCTAACTGGGCAATGTGGTTTGTTAAGGAGCTTTATGACTTTGTAAAGAGAAATGAAGACAATGAAAATGCAAAAGAGCTGGCAGAAAAGTTAAAGGATAGAGTATATGAACTGCTGGATTACTTCAAAAAGTTTGAGAATGAATACGGCCTTCTTGAGAAGCTTGAGAGCTGGGTCTTTGTAGAGTGGTCCCGGGCAAACGACTTTGTGCAGGATGTCAACTATCCTTCAAACATGCTTTATTCATCAACTCTTGAAAATGCTGGCAGGCTGTACAATGACGACAAGTTAATTGAAAAGGCAGAGAAAATAAAAGAGGTGATTCTGGAGAGGTCCTTTAACGGAGAGTTCTTTGTGGATAATGAAATAAGGAAGGATGGCGTGCTTGTCTCAACAAACGAAACCAGTGAAACATGCCAGTACTATGCATTCTTTATGGATATTGCGACTCCAGATACCCATAAAGCTCTTTGGGGCAAGTTGGTTGATGAAATGGGACCGAAGCGGGATGCAAGTAAAACATATCCTAACGTATATCCTTCGAATGCCTTTATCGGTGCTGTACTGAGACTGGATTTGTTAAAGCGATTTGGTTATACTGACAAATTAAAGGAGGAAATCAAGGACTACTTCTATTACATGGCGGAAAAAACGGGAACCCTTTGGGAGAACCTGACACCTGAAGCAAGCTGCAACCATGGATTTACATCCTATGTTGCTTACCTGTTGAGTAATAAAAAATATTAAAAGTGTGGGGTAGATGACGATGTCTAGATGTGTAATTATCACAGCATACAACGATTACTTGATTAAAGAAAGTATTGAAATTGAAAAAGGGGACTTCATTATCTGTGCGGATGCAGGGTATGAACTGGCCCGGAGAGAAAACATTGTACCCAGAGTTATTGTCGGAGATTTTGATTCACTGGAATCAGAAGTCAATGTTTCTGGCCACAGCCTTCTGGATGTAGTGTG
>DUPL01000135.1 GCA_012838385.1 Clostridiaceae bacterium | reverse complement strand
CTTCAAGGTCTGCATGTATCTTGGACATTACAGTACCAAAAAGTCTTGCGGCACTTCCGTATTCACTTGCAGTTATGGACTTCATGTTGTCGTATCCGTACCATACTGCGGCTGTGTAGTATGGTGTATATCCGCAGAACCAGTAGTCGTAGTTTTTGTTGGTTGTACCGGTTTTGCCTGCGGTAGGAATCTTTTCTCCCTTGTTATTGTAAACTTGTGCACGACCGCCGGTACCTTGATAGTCGGTTATGACATGATTAAGAATCGATGTCATGATATATGGGGTCTTGTCATCTTCAAATACTATATGCGATTTCTGCGTCTTGTTAATAATCACATTGCCGTTTTTATCTACAACCTTTGTATATGTTATTGGTTCAATATACATGCCGCTGTTGGCAAAGGCGGAATATGCGGCAGCCATCTGCAGTGGAGTAACTCCTCGTGAGAAACCGCCAAGACCTGCAGCCAGCTGGGTTTCTTCTGTTCTGTCTATGCCAAGCTTCTTCAGATAGTTTAACCCCAGTGTAACATTGTCTTTGTACAAAAGTATTGCACATATGTTTGAGGACCTTACAAGGGCTTTTCTTGCCGTAATCAGACCTGCGTGCCAGCCGCCTGAGTTGGTGGGCCAGGGAACGTCAGGCCTTTGTGGGTCAAGGAATACTTCCTTGTCCTCAAGGACTGTGCCGGTAGTAATTATATGTTTATCAATCTGAGGTCCATATATAAGTAAGGGTTTTATAGCGGAACCAGGTTGCCTATATGCACTAGTAGCCCTGTTGAAGGTGAGATTCTTGTTCTTTTCACCGTATCCGCCATAAATGGCAATGACATGGCCAGCTCTTGGATCCATTACAACAATGGCAGATTGGGCCTGGGCTTCCGGGTCCAATATGGTTTCGTTGATGGGGAAGTTCTCAATCTTACAGTATTCTTCCTCAACAATTTTTTGTATCTTTGTATTCTGAGTGGTGTAAATATGGACTCCGGTATTGTAAATAATATTTGTGGCTTGTTTTCTGGTATAGCCCATGGCAATCAGGTCATTCCTGATGTCTGTAATAACGGTGTCTACAAAATAGGAGTGCCTGGAGTTGGCGCTGGCCTCCTTTCTGTAGTCTTCATTAAATACAAGCTCTGTCTGAATTGCTTCAATATATTCCTCGTCAGTGATAAAATCCAGCTTGAGCATCTGATCGAGAATAATAACCTGTCGCTTGTAAGCGTTTTCGCGGCCCAGTGTAGTAAGTGGGTTGTATTTGCCTGGGTTGTTTGTTATTCCGGCAAGAAACGCACATTCAGCCAGATTAAGCTCGGTAATGTCTTTTTCGAAATATGCTTTGGCAGCGGTTTTAACACCATACAGATCGTGTCCCATGTAAATGATGTTTATATACAGCTCAAGTATCTCGTCCTTGCTGAGATCCTTTTCAAGCTGGTATGCACGCCATTGCTCGCGTATTTTTCTTGGAACGCTTCTGGCGTCATCACCTGTAATGGTTTTGACCATCTGCTGGGTTATCGTACTGCCTCCATGACTGGACATGCCTGGTATGAAATATCCAAGGAACGCACCTACTGTTCTTTTCACGTCAACGCCAGGATGGGTGTAGAACCTTTCATCTTCTATGGCTATAAAGGCATTCAGCAGGTGCTTTGGTACAACCTCAATATCCACTTCGGATCTGTTTATGTTGTCAGAACCCTTAAGTTCCGCAATTACATTGCCATCTGCATCATAGATATATGATGTGAAGCCGGTAATATATAAATCTTCTTCGTCCAAAGTGTCGGTTGTAATTATGCAACCTGCAACAACGCCAATCAAAAGACCACCCAGCACGCATGCTATGACAAGCGCCATTGCTATCGTAGTCTTTATAGCCACTGACAAAGTCTTCAAGAATGCCTTGGCAACTTTCGGTGTCTTCTTTTCATTTTTATTTACTTTCTTGCTTTTCTTTTGCATAACATGCATCCTCTTTCGAGTTAATTGCAGACTTTTTCTGCTATATAATTATAGCAAAAAAACGTAAAAAAGCAATTAACAGAAAGATAACTTAATTATTCACACAATTTCGCCCAAATGTATATCATAATATTAGTATGATATACGGGGTGTTAATATGTCATCAAAACTAAACAGAATTGCATATAGACGATATAAAAGGGAAATAACAAGACCGTATATTAAGACTGTTGCAAGGATAATTCTTATTCCTGCTATTTCATTGCTTACTCTTTATATCCTTTACATTATTGATTGACAATAATAATCCCACGCATTAAGCGTGGGTTTTTTGATCTTAATTGTAATACACGTATTCAAGTGGATTCTTTATTGTTCCATAAAGATGAATCTCAAAATGGAGATGCGGCCCTGTTGAACGGCCCGTGCTTCCAACCTGTCCAATTCTTTGTCCCTTGTTGACCACGGTACCGGTTTTGACTTCAATTTTAGACAAGTGCTTGTAATATGTTTTGTAACCGTTGCCATGATCTATGATTATATGGTTGCCGGAAGAGGAATTGAATCCTGTATAGATAACTGTTCCATAAGCCGCACTGTAAATCGGTGTGCCTGTTATGGCTCCTATGTCAATTCCATTGTGGAATCTTGTTTCTCCTGTAAAAGGATCTCTACGGTAACCAAATCTTGAGGTTAGTCTACCGGAAACAGGTCTGTAATCAGGATATCTCCTTCTATAGTCTTCTATTTTATCCTTTTCCTTGTCAAGTTTTGCAAGTAAGTCCTGTGCCTCTTCGGAATCACCCAATGTTTGTTTAATAATCAATTTGGCTTCCTGTATCTGATTTGATGCAGTGTACATATTTCCGGAACGGGTAATAAGTCCGCTAAAGATATCGAGATTTTTTATCATGTCAAGAATCTCTTGCAGTGCAGCATCTTTTTCAGAGCTTATATCTTCAAAATTCTTTTCAATTTCAGATAATTCTTCTTTTTGCTTTTGAATTATTTCCATATGATCTTTTGTTTCTTGATCAAGTTTGACAATTGAATTCGTAATGTTTTCTAGGTTGTTATTCAATTGGCTGTTCTTTTCAATCAACATCTGATTCTTCTTGTTTAGTTCGTCGACACTCATTTTTAGGTCAGATATGTAAAAAAGAAACCCCGATATAATTACTGCTGACGATACTACGGCATATGCAGCTGATTTCTGGGGAAATATATCTGAGAACAATAAATTGAGGTCTTTTTTGCGGTCACTATTAACAGGGAACTTCGTAATCCCGTTTGATTCATATGTACGACTTATGTCCTGAAGAGCTTTCTTAATAATCTTTTTGTCTGCTTTATTTCTAGGTCTAAAGCGCATAAGTATTAATCCTCTCAAAATGTAAGTATCTAAAAACCAGAAGTATCATATCACGTTTTTTTGTCTTTGTAAAGGGGTAATTATAAAAATATTAATAAATTTTTCATAATATTTCCCATAATGACTGGATGTGTGTCAACTTGAAAACCATGACAAAAGAGGTATAATAGTAAGGTATAGTATAGAATGAAGGAAGGTTAGGAAATGATTAAAAAAATCGTACCATTAGTTATAGTACTGGCAATGTTGATGACAGCTTGTACGAAAGCTGATAAACAAGACAAAACAACAATAAATGTCGCTGCACTGAAGGGACCTACCGGAATGGGCATGATCAAGTTAATTGATGACGCTGATAAGGGCAACACCAAGAATGAGTATAAAATTACCCTTGCAGGTTCACCTGATGAGATTACAGGTAAGATTGTAAGTGGCGAGATTCAAATAGCTGCACTGCCTATAAATCTTGCAGCAAACCTTTATAACAAAACAAACGGAAAAGTACAGCTATTGGCTTTGAACACCCTGGGTGTCTTGTATGTACTTGAAAAAGGCGAAGAGATTAATTCTGTTTCCGATTTGGAAGGCAAAAAGATATTTGCTACAGGACAGGGTGCCACACCGGAGTATATTCTTGATTATATTCTCAAAGAGAACAATGTAAATGCAGATGTGGAATTCAAAACAGAGCATTCCGAACTTGCAGCACTTGCATTGTCTGGTAATGCAGACATAGTAATGCTTCCTGAACCCTTTGTAACCAATGTTCTTTCAAAGGAAGCGGGCTTTAGAGTAGCTTTGGATTTGACTGAGGAGTTTGAAAGGGTAAGTGATGGAACAGTTCTTTCAATGGGGTGCATCGTAGTGAACAAGGAATTTGCCGAGAAGAACAAACAGGCAGTAAAAGATTTTCTTGATGAATACAAGGCGTCAACCGAGTTTGTAAACAACAATATATCCGAAGCATCGGATTTGATTGCAAAGTATGGTATTCTTGCAAGCAAGGAGCTTGCAGAGAAAGCTATACCTAATTGTAATATAGTGTTTATTGAAGGCGGCGAAATGGAACAGAAAATAAAAGGATTTTATGAACTGTTGAACGAATACAATGCAAACTCAATTGGAGGAAAACTGCCTGGTGAAGATTTTTACTACAAGGGATAGCAAGATAAATAAATTTTTGCGAACTGTCCTGGTCTTGACTGTATATTTTCTAATATGGGCTTTGCTGGCCGGAATGGTTGATGAGGAAATACTGATACCGAAACCTGCAAGTGTTTTTAAAAGCTTGCTGGCTCTTTCAAGAACCGTATTATTCTGGCGTTCCATTTTATTATCCATTGGACGTATACTGATAGGATTCTTTCTTGCCCTTGTAGTTGGCACCATATTTGCCATATTAACGGTAAAGAGCAAGCTGGTTATGGACTTGTTTTATCCTTTAATCAGCAGTGTGAAGGCGACACCCGTCGCCTCCTTCATAATCCTTGCACTGTTTTGGCTTACAACTGGCAGAGTACCAATCTTCATATGTTTCCTAATGGTGCTGCCAACAGTATGGACGAATATACGAGAAGGCATACTAAATGTGGACGAAGACCTTGTCGAAATGTCAAGAATATATAACTTCACTCCGTATGCCAGGTTTAGATACATATATGTTCCTACTATTATTCCTTTTTTCAGGGCTGCGTTTGCTTCAGGACTTGGAATGGCATGGAAGGCAGGAGTTGCTGCAGAAGTAATCGGCAGACCTGATTTATCCATTGGAAAGGAACTTTACAATGCAAAGATTTATCTGGATATGCCAAAAATGTTTGCCTGGACTTTCGTTGTTATTCTCATAAGCATTATCCTTGAGAAATTGTTAATCTTTCTCATGAACCACATTGGCAGGAGATATGGAGGCTATGAAGTATGATTTTCAAATTCAATGTTGAGGATTTTAAAGCCTCATATGTATTAAAAGACATTACCAAAAAGTTTAATGGAAATGTTGTTCTTGACAATATAAGTTTGGAGATGCCTGAAAAGGGAATACTTGTAATAAGTGGGTATTCTGGTATTGGCAAGACCACTTTCTTAAGAATAATGGCTAACCTTATTGCACCAGATTCCGGTGAAAGGATTGGTTTCGATAACAAAAGAATTGCTTATCTTTTTCAGGAGGACAGGCTGCTACCCTGGTTTGATCTATTGAAAAATATAACCTGTGTTCTGCAAGGAGAAGACAAAGAGCAAAAGGCAAAATACTGGCTTGACCAGGTTGGTCTTGCAAATCAATATGCAAAATATCCGTCGGAACTTAGCGGTGGAATGAAACGAAGAGCCGCTCTTGCCAGAATGTTTGCTTTTGGAGGAGACTTGTATATCCTGGATGAACCTTTCAAGGGACTTGATAAGGAATTGAAGGATAGAATTATTGAAATTACCAAGAATGCATGCAAGGGTAAAATGCTTGTTGTTGTCACTCATGACAAACAGGAAGAGGATTTACTGCTTAAGTAAGTTGACACTGGACAAATACTTATTTAAAATAAAATAAATTGGATTTTGGAGGGAATAATTTGGAGAAAACTTTTGAACCACAAAAAATAGAAAAGAGAATTTATGACACATGGATTGAAAAAGGATATTTTAAAGCTCATATTGATCCGAACAAAAAGCCTTTTACAATAGTAATACCACCGCCAAACATAACAGGGCAGCTCCATATGGGACACGCTCTTGACAATACCATACAGGATATTATTATTCGTTTCAAAAGAATGCAGGGTTATTCTGCGCTCTGGCTTCCTGGAACGGACCATGCAAGCATAGCTACTGAAGCAAAGATTGTTGAGAAGCTGGCAAGTGAAGGTCTTACAAAGGAAAAGATAGGAAGGGATAAATTCCTTGAGTATGCCTGGGAATGGAAAGAAACGTACGGAGGAAAGATTATTAACCAGCTTAAAAGGCTTGGCTGCTCCTGTGATTGGGACAGGGAAAGGTTTACCATGGACGAAGGTCTTTCCGATGCTGTTCTGGAAGTATTTGTTAGACTGTATAACAAAGGTCTCATATACAGGGGAGAGAGAATCACCAACTGGTGTACAAAGTGCAATACATCCATATCCGACATTGAAGTTGAATATGAGGAACAGGATGGCAACCTGTGGCATATAAAATATCCTATGAAAGAAGGGGATGGTTATGTCACAATAGCAACAACCCGCCCGGAAACCATGCTGGGAGATACTGCCGTTGCAGTAAATCCTGAAGATGAAAGATATAAGAATTTGATTGGAAAAACGCTTATTCTTCCTCTTGTAAACAAAGAGATACCGATTATCGCTGACGATTATGTTGAGGCGGAGTTTGGTACAGGTGCCGTCAAGATTACACCTGCTCACGATCCTAATGACTTTGAAGTGGGTATGCGTCATGATCTGCCTCTTGTCAGAATAATGGATGACAAGGGATTCATCAATGAAAATGGCGGCAAGTATGCTGGTATGGATAGATATGAAGCAAGAAAGCAGATTATAGAGGACCTTAAAGAAATTAACTTATTGGAAAAAATAGAGGAACACGAGCATAATGTGGGAACATGTCAGAGATGCGCAACAGTTGTTGAGCCTGTAATTTCCAAGCAGTGGTTTGTAAAAATGAAACCTCTAGCCGAGCCTGCCATAAAGGTGGTGAGAGAAGGCAAAACAAAATTCATACCTGACAGGTTTGCAAAAATATATTTCAACTGGATGGAGAATATACAGGATTGGTGTATTTCAAGGCAATTATGGTGGGGACACAGAATACCTGCGTACTACTGCCAAAAGTGCGGTGAGGTTGTAGTGGCAAAAGCAATGCCGGAGAAGTGTCCAAAATGCAGTCACGACAAGTTTGAGCAGGATCAGGATACTTTAGATACATGGTTCAGCTCTGCATTGTGGCCTTTTTCAACTTTGGGATGGCCTGAAGAAACGGAGGATTTAAAATATTTTTATCCGACAGAGGTTTTGGTTACTGCTTATGACATCATATTCTTCTGGGTTGCCCGTATGATTTTCAGTGCGGTAGAGCAGACTAACGAGGTTCCATTCAGACATGTCCTTATTCACGGTCTTATAAGAGACGAACAAGGACGCAAGATGTCCAAATCCTTGGGCAACGGTATTGACCCGCTCGAGGTTATAGATGAGTTTGGTACGGATGCTTTGCGTTTTACCCTCATTTCTGGAAACTCACCAGGAAACGACCAGAGATATCTGCCAAAGAAAACTGAGGCAGCAAGAAACTTTGCAAACAAAATATGGAATGCAACCAGGTTTGTTCTTCTCAACTTTGACGAGGATGTGGATTTTTCCAAGGTTGACAGAAGTAAATTCACAGTTTATGACAAGTGGATTCTGTCCGCTTCAAACAATCTTGTAAAAGAGGTTACTGAGAATCTCAACAAATATGAGCTTGGTATTGCCCTTGGCAAGGTATATGACTTTATATGGGATGTTTACTGTGACTGGTATATTGAGATTGTCAAGCCCAGACTGTTTGACAAGGAAAACGAAACAAGGCTTGAGGCCCAGTATGTTTTGAATGAGGTGCTTGTCAAATGCATGAAGCTTTTGCATCCTTTCATGCCATTCATAACTGAAGAGATTTATCAGAGTCTTATACATGAAAGTGAAAGCATTATGATTTCTGATTGGCCTGAGTTTGATGAGAGTCTTGTTTTTGCAGAAGATGAAGAGAAGGTAAATATTATTATCAAGGCAATCAGAAGCATAAGGAATATTCGAACTGAGATGAATATTCCGCCTTCAAGAAAAGCTGGTATCATATTCGTAACTGATGAAAACAAGTTTGAGCTTTTGCAGGACTCAGAGTCGCTTTTCAACAGACTTGCTTCAGCAAATGGAATCAAGACTACAAGCGACAGGAGTACTATTCCTGAAAACAGTGCAACTGCCGTGGTTCCAGGTATTGAAATTTTCATTCCTCTTGAGGAACTTATAGATTACGAGAAGGAAATCGAGCGTTTGGAAAACGAGCTTAAGCACTTGCAGGATGAACTTGACAGGGTTAACAAAAAGCTTGCTAATGAAAACTTTGTAAAAAAAGCTCCTGAGAATATCGTAGAAGAAGAGAGGAAGAAGAAAGAGAAATACACAGAGATGTATAACAACGTCTTGGAGAGAATAAAAATACTAAAAAAATAGGAGAGTAGAGTATGAAGCGTAACAAGGTCATGTCATTTATCAGGCTCGGCATTCTCGTTTCATTTGCTGTTGTATATGCGGTTTTGTCCTATTATACAAAACCAAGGATTATCCGCTATGATGTATACGAAAAAATAGATACATCAAAATACGGATCCGAATACAACATTGCAAGGATGTTCGAGAATTGCCTGGTTATGAATGTCGACACTTCAAACGTGTACTACAATGGTGAATACTTGTCATACTCTGATATTAAAAACCTACTGGTCTTTGAAGACGGTAGGTTTTTCTGCAATTCCGCTTTTATAAATCAGCTGCTTGATAAGGATTATTCAGGCGACAGAGTTGACTTGGAGGAATTGGGGTATGAAGTATTAAACTATAACAACAGGATGTGCATTGTGGACATGGGAGAGAAAGATATTTCTCTATTCGATAACTTGTACACCGCAGAAGCTTTGTATTTAAGATTGAGTGGCAAGGAACAGGAGGATATTGAGAATGCGTTTGTTGACCTGCCTTATCTCATATCTAATGGCAGAAACAATGCAGTATTCTATTCTGAACCAAGTCTAAATCTAGGCATTCAGACAGAAATATATTGGCATCAGATTAACAGGGATGATTCAAGACCTGAATTTGTTGTTGGAGAAGGTGAGTATGACGACAACTCAACGCTCGTTAGGGTGTTCAACAAAATGCAGACTTGCACACAACAATTCCTGGCTTACAATTCTTATGTAAAGGGTGGAGTGCAGGTTAAAGCTCTAAAAAGCAAGGAAGATGTGCTGATTGCCACCGCTCCCTTCAAGTCATGGCCTTTGTCAGCAAGAAGGATAAGAATTTTTAACACATCTGGAAGTTTGTGTATGGAGATTATCCCGAATTTGACTGCTCCATATGTAATAGAGACGGGTTATTTTACTGGAAACGACAACGAGCAACTACTCATAACCAGCATGTATCCAAATAATTCAGTAAAAATAGCTATTATCGACATAGATAGTGCAAAATATGTTAAACATATTACTTTGCAAGACAGCTCCTTACCAAAGGGTGAAAGGATTCGCTTGGAAAAGACTCAGAATTCTAAAGAGTTATTGGTGTTCTTCAAGGAATCCAGGCTGGTGTACATATTAAATCTCGATAATCAGAAATTGACAAAACTAGACCTTAACCTTCCGGAGGGAGTTAACGGAGTCTATCCTGGCAAAAATCCAGGAGAGTACATTGTTACCGCAGACGAAGAAATTTTTTCAAGTGTTTACCTTGTGAAAGACAACACCAATGAAAAGATAAATGTTGGATGGAGGGAAAATAGGTTTTACTCCACCTTTGCACAGGATAATCCCGATGGTTATGTAGACCGTGGAATCTTTGCACATATAAGGACGGATTTGTCTTCTCAAATTATGGGCAGACTTGCTGAACTTAATAGTGTGGAAGATGCATTAAACAATGCATCTTTCTCGGAGTGGAGGAGAAGCATCAGCAGTAATCAAATAGAGCAGTACCATACCACATACACCATGTGGGAGCCATGTTTTACTCATAGATGGAACTCGATTACTCAAACGTCCAACATGTCTAAAATTATTGACGACAAGACAGGGCTACCAAAGTACATGGCCCTTGGCAAGGACAATTTGACTACAAACTATCATGAACTTAACAGTGCATTTCTTAATGGAAGTTATGCAGATGGTCTTCTTCCAATGAGCAAATTGAGACTATATCCTTTAAGAACTTTTTTGCAGGATCTGTCTGTCGAATTCAGAAGCAACCCTGAAAGACTGGTGGCAGTGTCGCCTGTGCATGAACATGAAATAAATGTAGCAGGTTCAATCGGAGACTATAATTATTATATGGTGCTTGGCTTTAGAAGCCATCTTTTGAACCTGTACGGAAGTGTTGAGAAGATAAATGAAAGATTCGGAACAAACTTTGCTTCCGTAGACGAAATAGACCCACCTAGAGATGAAAACAGGGGTAAATGGGACAGATATGGTGGCAGCGATTATTTTGCTTACTGGAGCCTATACAACCGTTTTATTGTCAACAAAAGAATTCTGGAAGCATACAGGGAAGCACTGCTTGCTGGTTTTCCACCGGAATCAATAAGTGCTCATCAGATACCGGAAGGAGATGCCGTTGCTGGATTCTTAGGTGAAGCCAACACAAGATTGTCTCCTGTTGATGTGGTTATGTCCTGCGGAACCGCCTTTGGTGGAACCAGATATGGTACCTGGTATGAACAGAAGCACAACTGGCTTATAAACGCTTACAATGCAGGTCACAAGAACATAACAATAGGTGAATACAGTTCGCTTGCCCACGGTGACATTGCAGCATATAATCAACTTAAATATCTTTTCAATCATGGTGTCAGAATGACACATGTGCTTGTACCTTATCCAGGTGATTCTTCTGAATACGCTATTGTAAAGGAGAAGGAAATGGTTGCGATATACAAGCTGCAAAGGGAGAATAATCCAAGACCGGGCTATACTGGTGGTACTTTGGATGTAAAACACATATTCCAAGATGACAAATCTTATAGTATTGTCAGAATAGGTACAGGAGACGATCAGAACGGACTTCTTAAGTCAGTATATGACGATGGCAGCTGGGAAGGAAGTGTATACTTTGTTCCTTTCCATTCCCGTGTTGAAGTAATCAAGGCAAAAATAAAGGGAAGCGTAAGAAGAAACTATGAATCTGAGGAAATTAAGAATCTGCATCATGCAGATCAAATTGAACTTACATTTAAGGGGAGGTATACAGGAAAAGGAAAGGGCAAGGTAAGGATATTTGCGACTTATGATGGGGCAATTTTAAGGACCTCCGAAGTCATATTTGATCTTACCCAAAATCCTCAGAACTTCAGATACGTCTTTTCAAATCAGCTGTCCCTTACTGATAATGTTAAGTTGGTTGTTGAGTTTGAAGCTGACAACAAGAGTAAAATTGATATCGATGACATTAGCTGCACGGTTCAAAGAGAATCTGTTGCGAGAAAATACTTTGGACAGTTTAACTCAAAAGCCCACAAAGGCGGTATAACATATGATGTATTGTCAAGGGAACTGATGGGATAAATCATAAGGTTAATACGATTTTCGGGTCGTATTAACCCTTTGTTCATAATTTAACATGTTGACAAAACTCAATATG